>DASSGC010000674.1:0-3152 GCA_035693765.1 Acidimicrobiales bacterium | reverse complement strand
AGCAGCTCGGGGCGGGTGGTGTCGATCCACAGGTCCTGGCCGTCGGGGCCGCGGAACCGCAGCTTGTGGTAGGCGCCGGGCAGCTCGCGGTCCTGCAGCTCGGCCTGGGCCACGGCGGTGCGGAAGTCGACGTCCCACAGCGTCGGGGCCTCGGTGCGGTAGGCCAGGCCGCGGGCGAGCAGGCGGAGCAGGCCCCGCTGGCTGGCCCGTGTGGCCTCGGGGCCGATGGTCCGGTACGTGTGGCTCCAGTCGACCGACAGGCCGATGTCCGACCACAGGTCGAAGTAGCTCTGCTCGAGCTGCTCGACGCTCTCGCCGCACAGCTCGACGCCGTTGGGCCGGCTGATGGGGACAGGCTTGTCCTTCGACCGGACCTTGTGCGGCGGCCGGACGTCGGGGTCGTAGGGCAGCGACGGGTCGCAACGGGTGCCGGTGAGGAGCTGGACGCGGCGCTCGACGTTGAGCCCGTTGTCGTCCCAGCCCATGGGGTAGAACACCTCCCTGCCCCGCATGCGCTGGTAGCGGGCCACGAAGTCGGTGTGCGTGTACGAGCAGAGGTGCCCCGGGTGCAGGCTGCCCGACACGGTGGGCGGCGGGGTGTCGATGGAGAACACCTCGTCCCGGCTCTTGCTGCGGTCGAACCGGTAGGTGCCCGCGTCGGCCCAGCGCTGGCGCCACTTGGCCTCGAGGCCCTCGAGGCTGGGCTTGTCGGGGATGCTGCTCACACCAGGAAAGGCTAGTGGGGGCACGCAACCCGCTCGAAAGGGCTTCTCCCACCCCGTGGGGTCGCCCGGGTGGCGGAGGTCCCGTTTCGCCCGCCCGGGGTGCGGGGTAAGAATCACGGCCAACGGACCGAAGGGAGCCGCCCATGGCCCGCCCCCCGCTGCCCGACCACCCGATGTGCGACGAGGACCGACTGGCCTGGATCTTCGGGTCGTCCCGCAGCGGCAGCAGCTGGCTGTTGCGGATGCTGTCGTCGCTCGACGAGGTCGTGCCGATCGACGATCCCCACCTCGGCCACCACCTCGGGGTCTGGCGCCCGATCTCGCTGGCGTGGGGTGCCGCCGAGCACCCGCCCGAGCTCACCACCCTCGACCGGGTGAAGCACGACAAGGACAGCTACTTCTTCAGCGACCGCTACCGCGACGCCTGGGCGCCGGCGCTCCGGACGCTGATCGCGGACCGCTTCGCCGCCCAGTGCGCGGCCGAGGCGCGCTCGGCCCGGCCGCTGGTGCTGGTGAAGGAGCCGGGCTCGCACGTCGCCGACCTGCTCATGTCGCTGTTCCCGTCGTCGCGGCTGGTGTTCCTGCTGCGCGACGGCCGCGACGTCGTCGACTCGTGGCTGGCCGCCTACCGGGCCGGCTCGTGGGCGCTCGACGAGGGTGCGTTCCCCGTCACCGCCCAGGGCCGGGAGGCACTGGTGCGGTGGCAGTCGGCGGTGTGGGCCTTCCGCACCCAGGTGGTGCGGGCGGTGTACGCGGCCCACCGGGCCGACCGCCGGGTGCTGGTCCGCTACGAGGACCTGGTGGCCGACCCCGCCCGCGAGCTGGCCCGCATCTGCGCGGTGCTGCCGGTGGCCACCGGCGACGAGGCCCTGGCCGCCATCGCCGCCGAGCACGACTACGCCGCGGTGCCGGCCGCCGCCAAGGGCGAGCGCAAGGAGATCCGGTCGGCGACGCCGGGCGGCTGGCGCGACAACCTCACCCCGGCGGAGCACGACGTGATGCACGAGGTGATGGGCCCGCTGCTGGGGGAGCTCGGCTACCTCGAGCCCCACGCCGTCGGCACCGGGTGAGCGGGCGCCGGGCCGGGCGCAAACCCGGTTCTGCCGCCCACGTGGCGCAGGTACCCTCGATCCCCATGTTGCAGCTGTTCGACACCGCCAAGGGAGGCGTCGCCCCCTTCGAGCCGAGAGAGCCCGGCAAGGTGTCGATGTACGTCTGCGGCCCCACCGTCTACGGCCCGCCCCACCTGGGCCACGGCCGGTTCTCCCTGGTGTTCGACGTGCTCCGCCGCTACCTGCAGTGGTCGGGCTACGACGTCACCTACGTGTCGAACATCACCGACATCGACGACAAGATCATCCGGCGGGCCCAGGACGAGGCGCGCGACTGGCAGGAGATCGCCCGGCGCTGCGAGGGCGTCTGGTACCGGGCGATGGACGCGCTCGACGTCCGCCGGCCCGACCACGACCCGCACGCGACCGCGTACGTCGACCAGATGGTCGCCCTGGTGGGCCGGCTGGTCGACCGGGGCGCCGCCTACGAGACGTCCGACGGTGTCTACTTCCGGGCCGACCGGGTCGACGACTACGGCCTGCTGGCCCGGCAGCCGCTGGAGTCGCTGAAGGCGGGCGCCCGGGTCGAGGCCAACGAGGAGAAGCGCTCGCCGGTGGACTTCGCCCTGTGGAAGAAGGCCAAGCCCGGCGAGCCGTCATGGCCCTCGCCGTGGGGCCCGGGCCGGCCGGGCTGGCACACGGAGTGCGTGGTCATGGCGCTCGACCTGCTGGGCGAGGGCTTCGACATCCACGGTGGCGGCCAGGACCTGGCCTTCCCCCACCACGAGAACGAGCGCGCCCAGGCGGTGGCCGACGGCCGGCGCTTCGCCCGCACCTGGGTGCACAACGGCTTCGTCGAGGTCGAGGGCACCAAGATGTCCAAGTCGCTCGGCAACGTCACCAACCTGGTCGATCTGGTGGAGCAGTACGACCAGCGCGCCTACCGGCTGCTGGTGCTGCGGGCGCACTACCGCTCGCCGATCGCCGTGACCGACGACAGCCTGCGCGACGCCGCGGCGGCGCTCGACCGGCTCGACGCGTTCGCCCGCCGGGTGGCGGCGCTGGGCGACGCCGCGAGCGCCGACGCCGACGCCGGTGCGCTGGACCAGTTCCGCACCGCCATGGACGACGACCTGCAGACGCCGGCCGCCACCGGGCTGCTGTTCGACCTGGTGCGCCGCGTGCACACGGCCCTCGACGCCGGCGACGTCGCGTCGGCCGCACCGGCGGCCGCGGCGGCGTTCGAGATCGCCGCCGCCCTCGGGCTCGCCCTGCGGGCCGGTGCCGCCGACGTCCCGGCGGAGGTGGCCGGGTGGGCCCGCGAGCGGGACGCAGCCCGCGCCGCCAGGGACTGGGCGCGGGCCGACGCGCTCCG
>DASSGC010000673.1:0-9846 GCA_035693765.1 Acidimicrobiales bacterium | reverse complement strand
CCGCGTCGGCCGGCCGCCAGGGGTCCCCGCCCGGGTCCCCGGCGGGCGGCGGGTCGGCGGGCGGGGGGTGGGACGCCGCCGGGGCCCCCCGCCGCAGATCGTCCGGCGTCCACGGCGCTCCCGGGCGGGCCGGCGCCGCGGCCGGCGGCCGCACCGGGCGGGTTGCCGGCGCGCGGGCCGGATCTGGACCTCCGGCGGGCGGCGCGACCGGCGGCCGCGCCGCCGGCGGGCGGGCCGTCCCCCCGGCGCCCGGCGGGGCCGCGGGCGCGACCGGCGACCCGGCCGGGCGCTGCCCGTTCCGGACGGGACGGCCCGGCGGACCGGACAGCGGCGGGGCCACCGGCCCCTCGCCCCCACGGCCGCCGGCGGGCGGGCCCGGTACCGGCCCGCCCGGCACCGACCCACCCGGCGCCGGCGCGGCCGTGCCCGCCGGCGCGCCGAGCCAGTCGGCCAGGCCCTCGGCCACCGCCCGGGCGTCGCGCAGCAGCCGCGACCGGCGGAGCATGCGGAGGGCGTTCGGATGCCCCACCGTCAGCACCGACGCGGCGCGGTCGTCGGCGGGGAGCGTGCCGAGCGGCGTCGCCCCCACCGCCGTCGCGACATCGCTCACCGAGTAGGGGCGGTCACCGACGAGCAGCAGCGACAGGGCGCGCGGCCGCAGCGACGCGAGCCGGGCCGCGAGGTGGTGGACCTCGGCCACCACCGGCCGGGCCACCATCACCAGCAGGTCGGCTCCGGTCGCCACGTCCACCGCCGGCGAGGTCGGGTCGAGGCGGCCGCAGTCGATGAGCACGTCGCCGTCCAGCGACCCGAGGACGCGGACCATGCTGCCCCGCAGGGCCGTGAGCGCGACCCCCGCCTGCTCGGCCGCCACCGGAGCCGGCAGCACCCGGCGGACCGGCGCCGCGTCGTCGCTGCCGTCGCCCGGCAGCTCCTGGGTGTGGGCCAGGTAGAGGTCGGCGTCGAGGTCGCGCCGGCCCGCGGCCGCCAACGTCACGAGGCCCGGCTCCAGGGTCAGGTCGAACCGCACGACCAGGTCGCCGCCCGACGGGTCGAGCTCGACCACGTGCAGGTTGCGCTCGCGGGGCCAGGTGGCGGCGAGCGCCGCGACCGTCGTCGTCACCCCGGGCGACCCCTTGGCGGAGGCGAAGGCGATGGTGCCCATGCCGGCTCAGCCACCACCCCGGGTCTGGGTGAGGTAGATCTCCTCGGCCTGGATGGCGGCCGCCACCCTGCTCGCCAGCGACTCGTCGATCGTCACCGACACCGCGATCTCGTCGTCCTCCTCGTCGCCGCTCTGCACCGAGAACACGCGGGCCGAGCCGATGATGGCCGCCTCGCCGCCCTCGGCGGCGGCGTCGCCGGTGCGCAACAGGACGACGGTGTCGCCGGTGTCGAGATCGTCGGAGGGAAGCTGGGTGCGCGGCACCGGGATGGAGATCAGCGCGGTGCCCCGCTCGATCCCGTCGTCGGAGCCCACCGCCGCCGGCGTGAGCAGCGTCCCGGCCAGCAGGTCGATGGCCGCGGGCCGGCCGATCACCTTGTCGCGCTCCGACGACGCCACAGGCTTGACCCCGGGATCGGTGGACACCCGCACGACCTGGAGGTCCTCCGCCGTCAGCACCTCGCCGGCGGCGACGTCCTGCTTCAGCGCCAGCACCGGCTTGCGCCCACCGGCGTTCATCCACAGCACCACGAAGGCCAGCGCCGAGCCCAGCGTCACGAGGAGCGCGAGCAGCGCCAGCGACCAGCGCCGCTGGCGCCCGCCGCCCGGGACGAGGGACGGCCCGGGCCGGTCGGCGAGCGCCGGGTTGCGCGGGGGGAGGGCGGTCGAGGCCATGGGGCAGGGCTCCTGCTAGTCGTCCGTGTCGCCCGACCGGGCGGCGGGCACGTGCCCGCCCGCGGGGGGCGACGCCATCTCGTCGTCGTGGGGGCGGCCCGCCGGCGCGGCGACCACGGGCGACCCCTCGGGGACCGGGTCGCCCGCCCGACCGGTGGGGTCGGGCAGCAGCACCATGGCATCGGGGTCGGCCGCGGCGGCGCCGGCCGACGCGCCGCCGGCGGCGTGGCCGGTCGACTCGCCCACGAGCACGACGTCGCCGCCGCTGCCGCCACTGCCGCCGGTGCCGTCGTCGATGAGCACCATCCCACCGTCGCCGAGCGGCGATGTCCCGCTGCCCCCGACCGGCGATGTCCCACCGTCGCCGAGCGGCGATGTCCCGCTGCCGCCGACCGGTGCCGGGCCCGGACCGCCGGTGGCAGGTGCCGGCGGGACGGTCAGCCCCGCAGCATCGGCGGGCAGCTCGAGCACCCACCCGGCATAGATCACGTCGGGGTCGGTGAGGCCGGTGCCGTCCGCCTGCGGCCGGTCGCGGTTGATCTCGAAGATCTCCGTCCACCGGAACGGGTCGCCCAGGTGACGCTCCGCGATGTCCCACAGCGTGTCCCGCCGCTGGACCTCGTAGACGGGCGCCGGCCCGGCCGGGACCGGATCGGGCGGCGCCACCGGCGCCGCGACCGGCACGTCGGCCGTCACGTAGGTGACCAGCGAGCCGTCGGGGGGCAGCAACGTCGACGGCGCCGGGCGGTCGCGATCACCCGCGCCCCGCGTGGCCACCAGCACGCCGAGCAGCGCCACCGTGGCCACCAGCCGGGCGGCACCGCGCTGGAGCCTGCCGGCGAGCGGCACCTCGCCCGCCTTGCGGCCGCGGGCGAGCGCCACCGCCTCGACGATCAGCGACGCCAGCAGCTCGGCCCACACCAGCCAGCACACCAGCGCCAGCGACTTCACCAGGAAGCTGTCCGGGATGTAGGTGTCGCGGACAGCGTCCGCGACCTCGGACGGCGCCGGCACCTCCGCCGGCAGCGGCGAACCCACCCAGGCGAGCAGCAGCACCGGGACGCCCACGACGAGCGCGACGATCCCGGCGAGCGCGGCGGTGCCGCGGCCGACGTCGGCAAGTCGGGATCTGTGCATGGTCTGGACGTTCATGTCATCACCGTGGGCGCGTCGCCGGGACGGGGTCGGCCCGACGCGCGGCGTCCCCCAGATCGACCTGCGGACGCCGCCCGTGGCAGGGCTGTCCCGGCGGCGTCCAGTTGCCTAGATGATGGCGCATCGGTGAGGCGATCGTGCATCGCCGCCGACGAAATGCGCGCCGCGGTCGTGCGACGATCGGCACGGGCGGGGCGATCGGCGCCTCACCCACCCGCACGGGGGCGCCCGACGAGGCCCTGCGTGCCCGTCGTGGTCACGAGGATGCGGTCGCAGCCGCCGTGCGCGCCGTCGTCGAGGCTGGCCTTGCCGCCCACGATCGCCGGCTCGGTGAGGTCGGGCCCGTACTGCTGGTCGGCCACCCGGGGCCAGACGTCGAAGTAGTTCACCGCCCCCGCCGCGGCCCGGTACACGCCCGGGGTGTCCACGCCGTCGCAGTCCCAGTCGCCCAGCACCACCTGGTCGCCCGGCTCGCCCAGCGCGATCTGCTTGCGGTCGCCGTCGACGCGGATCGTCAGGACCATGCGCGACTCGCTCGCCGACACCGGCTGGTACTGGTAGATGCCGTAGGTGGTGCATCCGTCGCCGGTCACGTCGCCCGCCACCACCTGGCTGCCCTCCCCCGCCTCCGGCCGTTCGGCGCCAGCGCAGTCGCCCGCGGGCGGCACCCGGCCGCCGCCCGGGTCGTCGCCCCCCGCGAGCGGGCCCCGCACCAGCCACAGCAGTCCGGCGGCCACCACCCCCACGGCGACCACCGCTGCGGGGGCGCGCCAGCGCCGCCGGTCGTCCGGCTGCTCGGGACGGGGCGGCCGGGGACCCCAGGTGCGGGTGCCGTCCGTGGGGCCGTCGCCCACCGGCGCACGGGGGTTGGCGGCCGGCCCGGGCAGGACGACCTCGGCCGGCGGCACGGCGCCGCGCAGCGCCCGGGCGAACTCGTCGGCCGAGGGGAAGCGCTGGTGCGGCGCCCGGGCGAGGCCCCGCTCCACCACGGCGGCCAGCGCGCCCGGCACGCCGGGGACGTCGTGCAGCGGCCGGTGGACGCCGGCGTCGGCCGCCCGCACCACCGCCAGCGGTGACGTGCCGGTGTACGGCACCGCGCCGGCCAGGGCCAGGTAGCACACGACGGCCAGCGAGTAGACGTCGGCGCCCGGGTCGGGCACCGCGCCGTCGAGCAGCTCGGGCGCCAGGTACTCGGCCGTGCCGCCCGGCTGGTCGGTGGTCACCCGGCCGAGGGTCCGGGCGACGCCGAAGTCGGTGAGCAGCGGCTCGCCGTCCGAGGTGAACAGCACGTTCGCCGGCTTCACGTCGCCGTGGAGCACGCCGCGCCGGTGCGCCGAGGCGAGGGCGTCGGCCACGGGGGCGGCGACGGCCACCACCTGGCCGGGGGCGAGGCGGCCGCGCTCGGCCAGCAGGTCGTCGAGCGATCCGCCCGGCGCGAACTGCATGGCGAGCGCCACGCCGTCGCCGTCCTGGATCACCTCGAGCACGCGCACCACGTGGGGGTGGTCGAGCTCGGTGAGCAGCGTCGCCTCGCGCCGGATGCGGGCGAGGTCGACCGCGCCGCTGCCGGCCCGCAGCCGCTTGAGCGCGACGACCCGGGTCACGGGCCCACGCCGGTGCGCCTTCCACACCGTGCCGGCCGCGCCTGCGCCGATCTGGCGGTCGAGCTCGTAGTCGCCGACGCGGGTCATGCGGACTTTCTACAGGTGCCCGGACGGCCTGGATGCACGCCGCGCACGCCGACCCGCCGCCGACCCGCCGCGGTGCGCCGCCGCGTGTAGGGGGTGCGCCGGGGACGACGGCGGCGCAGGCTCCGCAGAGCCTGCGCCGCGCCGATCTCGGCCGGTGGGCTCCCTCGCCGCCCGGGGCGGTCGCAGCGCTCAGGCTTCGTTGCCGCCCGCCGCCTGGATGTTGGCGTTGACCGCCCGCACGTTGTCGGCCAGCTCGTTCAGCTTCTGGATCGTGGTGTCGAGCGCCGTCTTCAGGCTCGGCCACTCCTCACGGAACGCCGCCGCCGCCGCGCCCTCGTAGTAGATCGGGTTGTTGATGACCTCGCCGTCGTTCTTGAAGCTCGTCACGTTCGCCGTCAGCCCGCCGTTGATCAGGTCGAGCATCCGCTTGATGGCCGCCTTCGACTCGGGCGTCGACTTGACGGTATCGATCCCCATGTTTCCTCCGTGATGTCGCGCGAAGCGCCCGGCTCGTTCGCCGGAACCCAGCCCACCCGCAGCCGGACACCCTAGCGATCCGAGTGCACGCATCCCGGTCACCCAGGACAATTCTTGGCGAATTCCGACGAATGCCGATGTCAGTGCGGGAACGCCACCTGCACCATCTCGGCAGCGCCGCTGCTGGCGACATATCCCCGGCCCGTCGTCATCGCCACCGGCGCCCGGCGCGGGATCTGCACACCCAGGATGTCACCGTCGAGGTCGATGTCGGGGCGCAGGAGCACGCCCAGCTTCGAGCGGCGGAGCTGGCGGGTCCAGTGCGAGTAGCCGCTGCGGATCCCGTCGTTCCGCCCGGCCGCCACCACCAGCAGGTCGAGCCGGTCCGAGGTCGACAGGCGCTCCAGCACGCCGCCGGCGTCGTCGAACGACTCGGCGTCGTCGACCAGCACCACCACCCGGCCCTCGCCCGGCTCCACCAGCGGCGGCAGACCCTCGCCGACGTCGGCCGGCAGCACGGTGTGGTCGACCAGGGAGTCGGCGCCCACCGGCGACCGGGGCCCGGCCACCGCGACCACCCGCACACGAGGATCCACGGCGCGCACGGCGGCGGCCACGGTCAACAGGGCCGTGCTCTTCCCCGACCGGGCCGGCCCGGCGATCAGCACGTGCTCCCCCTGGTACGCCACCAGGCTCGCCGGGCCCCGCGTCACCTCGGCCAGGCCGATGGGGATCGTCCACGGGCGCGACCCCAGCTCGGCCCGGGCCGCCACGTCGGCCAGCCGCACCTCCGCCGGCAGGGCCTCGATCGGCACCGGCGGCGTGGCCGGCGGCGCGCACGCCGCCGCCAGGCGCACGGCGGCGGCCGCCGCCCCGCCGGCCGGCCGGGCGATCTGCACCACCTGGGCCGTCGCCACCACCAGGCCCATGCCCGGGTGCATGTCGGGCACGGCCGAGCCCCGCACGCCGAACATCGAGTAGTCGTTCCGGTCGGCCAGCCGCAGCGCCAGCCGCTGGCGGACGAGCGACGCCAGCGGGCCGGCGACCGCCGCCGCCCGGTCGGCCGCCACCACCGTGTACAGGCCGACCTCGGGCCCGTCCGCGAACACCCGCGTGAACGCGTCCCACAGACCCATCCCGCCGTAGTCGCTGTACTCGGCCACGAAAGCGCTCCAGCCGTCGACCAGCGTGACGAGCGCCGGGCGCCGGCGCAGCGCGTCGGGGCCCTCCTCGCGCCGGCGGTCGAGCTCGCCCCGCAGGTAGCGGATCAACCGGGTCTGCCGCTCCCGCTCACCGGCCGCGATGACGGCGCCCACATGGGGCAGGGGGGCCAGCGCGCCCAGCTCACCGGCACCGAAGTCGACCGCGTAGATCTGGACCTCGTCCGCCGACGTCGTGGCCGCCAGGGACAGGGCCAGGCCGGTGAGCGCCGTCGTGGTGCCGCTGCCGCCGATGCCGTAGAGGATGAGGTTGCCCTCGCTCCGGTTCCAGCCCATCGGGTACTGGGCCTGCGCCTCGGGGTCGTCGGCCAGCGCCAGCGGCACGTACCGGCGCGGCTCGCCGGCGTCCGCCGCCCGCCGGTCGGCGTCCGCGATGAGGGCGTCGAGGTCGACCTCGGTGGGCAGGGGGTCGGGCCACGGCCGCCGGGGTGCCGGGCGGCCCGTGCGCGCGTACGCCTCGTCGATGGTGGCCACCAGCACCGACAGGTCGGTCTCGTCGGGTTCGCCGGCCTCGCCGCCGGCGGCGCCCGGCGCGACGGGCGGCGGCAGGTCGACCCGGGGCTCGGGGCCGTACACGAAGGGCGCCACGTCGACGTGCACCTGCGACGCCGCCCCCCGCGAGCCGGTCGAGAGGGCCGACTGGATGGCCACCACCTCGCCCGGCCCGAGCCGCACGTAGGCCCGGCCCGGCGCCGTGCGCGGGATCGACGCCGCGTCCCTGACGTCGATCACGTCGGCGGAGTCGCTCGCCTCCTGCACCCGCAGGGCGATCCGCATGTTGGTGTTGGCCTTGATGTTCTCGTTGATGGCGCCCTGCGGCCGCTGCGTGGCCAGCAGCATGTGGACGCCCAGGCTGCGGCCCCGCTGCGCCACGCCCACCAGCGCGTCGATGAACTCGGGCAGCTCCGACTTGAGGGTGGCGAACTCGTCGATGATGACCAGCAGGCGGGGCATCGGCTCGCCGCCCCGGTTGGACCGCAGGTAGTCGGGCAGGTCGACCGCACCGGCCCGGCGCAGCGTGCGCTCGCGGTACTTGAGCTCGGCCTCCAGGCAGCGCAACGCCCGCTCGGCCAGGTGCTCGTCGAGGTCGGTGACCATCCCCACGGTGTGGGGCAACCGGGCGCACTCGTCGAAGGCGCTGCCACCCTTGAAGTCGATCAGCACGAACGTCAGGTGGTCGGGATCGACGCTCGCCGCCAGCCCCGCCACCATCGTCCGCAGCAGCTCCGACTTGCCGGCGCCCGTGGTCCCGCCCACCAGGCCGTGCGGCCCGTCGGCCACGAAGTCCACGGTGAAGACGCCGTCCTCCGACACGCCGATCGGCGCCGCCGGGCGCGGATCGACGCCGCCCGCCTTCCACCGGGCCAGCACCGCGTCGGGCGTGCACTCCTCCAGGCCCAGCAGCGGCAGCAACCGGATGGAGGCCGGCAGGCCCGCCCCCACCACGTCCAGCTCGGCGTCCTCGAACCGGGCCAGCGCCCGGGCGCAGTCGCGGGCCACGTCGTCGGCCATGCCGGCGGGGAGGAAGCCGCTCACGTGCTCGCCGCGCTGGGGCAGCGTCAGGTCGGCGCCCCCGTCGGGATCGGTCATCTCGACCACCGTCGTGCACACCGCCGGCAGCCGGTCGGCCGTCGAGGCCACCACGATGCCGGCCACGAGGCCCCCGTCGCCCCGCAGGAGCTGGCGGGTCGGGGCCTTGCGGCCCTCGGTCAGCGACTCGTCGTCCACGACCACCAGCAGCGTCGGCCCGCTGGGGCGCTCGTTGCCCAGCGGGCGGCGCTCGTTGCGGTCGCGGGCGGCGTGCGCCTTCAGCCGGGCGTCGACCATGCGGACCGACAGCTCCGGGTCGGCCGAGAGGTTGCGGCGCGCGCCCGTGGCGTCGCGGGTGTGGGGCAGCCACTTGGCCCAGTCCCAGTCGGCTGCGGCCGCGGGCCGGGCCAGCACCATCACGGGCATGTCGGCCGGTCCGTGCAGGGCCGCGGCCTGGCAGAGCAACGACCGGGCGAGCGCCAACGCCGCGCTGCGGTCGCCCACGATGCCCACGACGCCGCCGGCCGAGAGGTCGACGGGGACCGGGGTCGCGGTCAGCACCGCCGCCTCGTCGAGCGCCGCGGCCAGCTCGCCGGGCATGTCCGGGCCGCGCCGCACGCCGTCCACCGGCGGATCCCAGCGCACGTCGCCGACCCCGGCCCGCAGGCACAGGAAGTCGCCGTGCCCCGGTCGCCGCTCCCACAGCGCGGTGCTCGGGAGCGTGACCCGCCGGGCGATCTCCGCCGGGTCGGGGAACAGCGCTTCGCGCCGGGCCCGCTCGCCGTCGGCCACCGCCGCCAGCTCGCGCCGGAAGCCGGCCAGCTCGCGGCGGAACCGCTCCTTCTCGCCGCGCTCCGACTTGCGTCCCTTGCGCTTGCCGTCGACGGCCGTGGCGATGCCCATCAGGGGTGTCAGGCCGGCGAACATCAGGGTCGACGCCGACTTGGTCATCGCGTACATGGCCCCCGACAGCACGAGCGGCGTCAGGATGCTGATCAGCCCGAGCGGCACCTTGGACTGGTTGCCCTTGGGCGGGTCGGGCGCGCGGACCTCGGGGGCGGCAGGCGGAGGTGCCGGGCGGGGCGGGCGGTTGAACGGGATGGTGCCGCCGGCGGTGGCGTGCCGCAGCGGGTCGACCGCCACCGGCCGGTCGTCCTCGCGGACCGGGCGCACCTCGAGGTCGAGCGCGCCCATCCGCAGCGGCACGCGGTCGCCGAGCGGCACCGGCGCCGTCACCGGCTCGCCGTCGACCCAGGTGCCGTTGTGCGACTGCAGGTCGTCGACCGTGACATCGCCGCCGGCGCCGACCGTGAGGGTGGCGTGGCGCCGCGAGAGCGTGGCGTCGCGCAGCACGACCTCGCAGCCGGCCGCCCGGCCCACCGTGACCGTGCCGGGCTGCAGGACGATCCGCCGCCCGGCGTCGAGCCCGTTGACCACCACCAGCTCGCGGGCGTCGGCGATCCGGTCGACCATCCGGTCGGCGATCCGATCGACCATCCGGTCGGCGATCCGGACGTCCCGCCGGGGGCCGCCGGCCGGGCCGGGCCCGAACCGGACCGTGGCGCCCTCGTGCAGGCCCGACTCGGTCAGGTCGAAGTCGGCGTCGACCGGCTGACCACCGATGATCAGGGGCGCATCCGCCGCCGTCGGTGCCAGCGCGCGGGCGAGATCGCCGACCGTGGCCGACGGGCTGTTGATCCGGACATCGAGCTCGCGACGGTCGTGGCCGTCGTGGAAGACGATCTGCACGAGCCGCCCAAGCTACTTCCCCCTCGTCGGTCGGCCGCCGCACGCCGGAGGCGGCGGCCGGGCCGTCACGGCGGCGGGGCCGCGGCCCTCTCCGCCGCCGGCGGCGCCGCCGATCCGGTCGGCGGCCGCGCCGGCCGGCCGGCGGCCACGACGAGCGCCGAGCCCACCGCCACGGCCAGGATCG
>DASSGC010000672.1:0-13601 GCA_035693765.1 Acidimicrobiales bacterium | reverse complement strand
CACCCGCTCGGCGGCGCCGTCGCGGCGGTTCCAGATGGCCAGGCCCTCGCCGACGATGTCGTTGACGCGGCGGCGGGGGTTCAGCGACGAGATGGGGTCCTGGTAGATCATCTGCATCGCCGGCCGGATCTGGCGCAGCGCGCCGTCGCCGAGGGCGCCCAGGTCGCGGCCCTCGAAGCTGACCCGGCCCGACGTCGGCCGGGGCGCCTGCATGATGGCCTTCGCCGTCGTCGACTTGCCGCAGCCCGACTCGCCGACCAGCCCGAGCGTCTCGCCCCGGGCCACGTCGAAGCTGACGTCGGACACGGCCTGGACCCGGCCCTTCCGGCCGAGCGGGAACTCCACCACCAGCCGCTCGACGGTGAGGATGATGTCGTCGCGCGCCCGCAGGGCGGCGGTGCCGCTGCCGGCCATCAGGTGGGCACCTGGCTGGTCATCGGGGTCTCGTCCTCGGGGGCGGTCGGGAGGGGCTGCCCGCCGGGCGCCGTGGTGACGTCGACGGTGGCGTCGTCGGTCACCGGCAGTCCCGTGGCGTTGTGGCCGGCGGCCACGTTGCGGGCCAGGGCGTCGTGGCCCTCGTCGGTGCCGATGGGGTAGAAGCAGGCGTACTCGTGGCCGAGCCGGGCCTCGGTGAGCACCGGTCGCTCGGACACGCACCGGGGTTGGGCGTGGCGGCAGCGGGCGGCGAAGGCACAGGCCTCGGGCAGCGCCACCAGGTCGGGCGGCCGCCCGGGGATCACCTGCAGCCGGGTGTGCCCGGCGTTGGACAGGCGCGGGATCGACTGGAGCAGCGCGTCGGTGTACGGGTGCCGGCGCTCGTGGAACAGCACGCGGGTCGGGGCCCGCTCCACCACCCGGCCGGCGTACATGACGGCCACCCGGTCGGTGCGGCCGGCGACGACGCCGAGGTCGTGGGTGATGAGCACCATCCCCATGGCCCGCTCGCGCTTCTGGGTCGCCAGCAGGTCGAGGATCTGGCGCTGGATGGTGACGTCGAGCGCGGTGGTGGGCTCGTCGGCCACGAGCAGCTTGGGCCCGCACGCCAGGGCGACGGCGATGGTGACCCGCTGGCGCATGCCCCCCGAGAGCTGGTGGGGGTAGGCCCGGATGCGGGTCTCCGGCTCGGGGATGCCGACGGAGCGCAGCAGGGCGAGCGCGGTCTGCAGGGCCTCGCCGCGGTGCATCTCGAGGTGGTAGCGGAGCGACTCGGTGATCTGGTCGCCGATGCGCATCGTGCTGTTGAGCGACGTCATCGGGTCCTGGAAGACGATCGCCCCCTGCACGCCCCACACCGACCGCATGGCCTTGGGCGACAGGCCCACCAGATCGCGGCCGAGAAGGCGGACCCGGCCGGTCGTGGTGGCGTTGCGGGCCGACACGAGCTGGAGGATCGAGCGGGCGAGCACGGTCTTGCCCGACCCGGACTCGCCGACGACGCCGAGCGTCTGGCCTTCCTCCAGCCGCAGCGACACCCCGTCCACGGCCACCACCGTGCCCCGCGGGGTGTCGAAGGTCGTGCGCAGGTCGTCGACCTCGAGCAGCGGCGCGGGCTCGGGCGCGGCGTGGCGGACGATGCGGCGGGGCTTCACAGGTTGGCGTCCCTCACGTCGAGGCTGCGGCGGAGCGTGTCGCCGACGAAGTTGAGCGACAGCACCGTCAGGAACATGACGGCCGACGGCACCAGGGCCGTGTGGGCGGCCTCGTCGAGGTGCGGCTTGCTGGCGGCGATCATGCCGCCCCAGGTGGGATCGGGCGGTTCGATGCTGAGTCCCAGGAGTGCCAGCGAGCCCTCCAGCACGATGACCAGTCCCATGGCCACCAGGGCGAAGGCGGTCACCGACGGCACCACGTTGGGGATGATCTCCCGGAACAGGATGCGTGACCGCCGGGCGCCGAGGGTGTGGGCCGCGTGGACGAACTCCCGCTGGGAGATGGCCAGCGTGTTGGCCCGCGCCACTCGGGTGTAGATCGGGATCGACAGGGCGCCGATGAGCAGCGAGATGACGGTGAGGCTGCGGCCGACGTAGGCCAGCACGGCCAGGAGCAGCACCAGGGCGGGGAAGGCGGCGACCACGTCGACCGCGGCCATCACGACCCGCTCGGTGCGGCCCCGCAGGTAGCCGACGGCGGTGCCGAGGGTCCCGCCGACGAGCAGCCCGATGCCGACGGCTGACAGGCTCACCACCAGCGACACCCGGGCGGCATGGACCACGCGCGAGAGCTGGTCGCGTCCCAGCGCATCGGCGCCGAGCGGGTGGTCGGGGCTGAGCCCGGCGAACCGGTCGATCACGTTCGGCCGGTTGGGGTCGGGCAGCGGCAGCCAGGTGGCGCCGACCGCGCAGACGACCACGACGACCAGCCAGCCGACCGCGAGCCAGAAGGCGACGCCGCGGCCCCGCTGCCCGCGGCGGCGACCGGACCGCCCCCAGCGCCAGCCCCGCCCCCGCCCGGGGGTGGGCTCGGGCGCGACCCCGGGGACGTCGTCGGCGCCCAGCCCGGCGACCCGGTCGGCGGCGTCGTCAAGCGGTTGCAGCGCGGCCATAGCGGATCCTGGGGTCGAGCAGCGTGTAGAGGATGTCGACGACGAAGTTGATGACCACGAACGAGGTGGCGATCACCAGCGTGACGCCCTGCACCATTATCAGGTCGCGCTGGCTGATGGAGTCGACCAGCAGGCGTCCGATGCCGGGCAGGGCGAACAGCGTCTCGACGATCACGGCCCCGCCGAGGATGGCGCCCACCTGCAGCCCGACGACCGTCATCAGCGAGAACGAGCTGGGCCGCAGCGCGTGGCGGAACAGGATGCGGGTGGTGGGGATGCCCTTGGCCCGCGCCATCGTGATCGAGTCCTGCTGCAGGGTGGAGATCATGTCGGCCCGCAGCAGGCGGGTGTAGACCGCGAGCTCGCCGACCGCCAGCGACAGCGCCGGCAGGATGGCGGTGCGCAGGTTGTCGATCGGGTTCTCGCTGAGCCGCACCCAACCGGTGGCGGGCAGCCACTGGAGCGTCACCGCGAACACCAGGATCAGCATGATGGCCATCATGAACGCCGGGACGGCCAGCAGGCCGAAGCTGGTGCCGGTGATGATCCGGTCGGTGGCGCCCCCGGCCCGGAACGCGGACCACGTGCCGAGCGGGATGGACACGGTGAGGGCGATGACGATCGCCAGGGTGCCGACCTCCAGCGTGACCGGCAGCCGCTCGCCGATCGCCTCGGCCACGGGCTGCCCGGTGCGGTACGAGCGACCGAAGTCGCCGGTGACGGCGTCGCCCAGCCAGTCGGCGTAGCGGACGGGGATCGGGTCGTCGAGGCGTAGGTCCTCGCGGACGGTGGCGAGGGCCTGGGGGTCGGCCGCGCCCTCCGCCCCGAGGATCTGCACCGCCGGGTCGCCCGGCAGCAGGCTGGTCAGGAGGAACGTGAGGAACGAGACGATCAGCAGCGTCGCCACCATCGCCGGTAGCCGTCTCAGCACCATGCCCATCGTTCCGTCCTGACCGTCGCCTGCTCGGGGTGGGGGTGGGTTACTGGGTCTTCCAGACGAAGGCCCAGTGGGTGGTGCCCCCCGGCACGCCGCTGCCCTCGGTGCCGTCCGGGAAGGTCCAGGCGTCGATGCCCTTCACGTCGTCGCGGGCGGCGAGCACGGCGAGGGTGCTCCCGTAGTACGCCATCGGGAACGCCTCGTTGACGGTCAGCGAGATGTCCTCGACGATCTGCTTCCGCTGTTCGACGTCGCTGGTGGCGGCCAGCTCGTCGATCATGGCGGTGAGCTCGGGGCTGTTGAGGCCCGTGAAGTTCAGCGTGCCGGGGGTGAACGCGTCGCGCAGCGTCGGGGCGGGGTCGCGCTCGAGGCCGGCGCGGAAGCACTTGGCCTGGAAGTCGGCCTGGAGCGCCTCGTTGACGTGGGTGGCCTGCTCGACCTGCCGGAGCTCGACCTCGACGCCGATGGTCTGCCACAGCGACTGGTAGAGCTGGGCGAGGTCGACGAGCGCGGGGTCGGGCAGGCAGTCGTAGCGGAAGCTCACCGGCTCGCCGGGGGCCTTCCCGTCGGACCGCTGGGGGTCGTCGACGTACTCCTGGATCAGCTCGGTGGCGGCCTCGGGGTCGTACTCGGGCCAGGCGTCGGCCACCTTCTTGGACCAGTAGGGGTCGCTCTCGGCGAAGAGCTGGGTCGACGGGGGCACGACACCGGTGCCGCCCTGGATCTCGATGAGCTGCTCCTGGTCGGCCCCGCGCACCAGGGCCTCACGCACCCGCACGTCGTCGAGCGGTGGCACCCGCGTGTTGAAGATGGTCACGCCGGTGGTGTTGCCGAGGGCCTCGTAGTTGTCGACGCCGTCGACCTCGCGGGCCTTGATGGCGGTGGACTGGCGCAGCGACTGGAGCACGTCGATGTCGCCGGACTCCAGGCTGGACAGGCGGGTGTCCTCGTCGGGGATCGGCCGGAAGGTGATCTCGTCGAGGTGGGGCAGGCCCTCCTGCCAGTAGTTCGGGTTCTTCTTCACCACCAGCCGGCTGTCGCGCTCCCAGGTGTCGAAGACGAACGGGCCGGTGCCGACCGGCTTGGAGCCGGCGTCGGCGCCGGCGGCCGCGGCGGCGGTCGGCGAGAAGGGCCAGCCGATGGCGAGGCCGAGGTTGTCGCCGAAGGCCGAGTTGGGCTTGCTCATCTTGTACTCGTAGGTGAGGTCGTCGACGACGTTGAGCTGCACGTCGGCCAGCGGGGCGGCGGTGTTGGCGCCGGGGGCCTTGAGGTACTGGTCGAAGATCGTCTTCATGGCCGCGCTGTCGAGCGGGGTGCCGTCGTGGAACAGCACGTCGGGGCGCAGCTTGACGGTCCAGGTCAGCAGGTCGTCGCTGGGGGTGACCGACTCGGCCAGGTAGGGCGTCATGACCCCGTCGGAGTTGCGCCGCATCAGCGGGTCGTAGATGGCGTAGGCCACCGATACGCCGGAGTTGGCGAAGTTGCCCGAGCCGGGCAGCCAGCTGCTGGTCTCGGCCTCGAGTCCGACGCTGATCGAGCCGCCGTCGACGGGCTCGCCCTGGTCGGAGATGTCGGTCTCGGTGCCCGTTGGCTCGTCCCCGGCGTCATCGCCGCCGTCGTCGCCCCCGCCACACGCCGCCGCGACGCTGGCCAGGATGAGCAGCAGCGCGATGAGCTTGCGTACACGCCCGCTTCGGTCGTCTCGTCGTCCCACCTCAGGGTCCCCTCTGTCGTCTACCCGACCACCCGGTCCGGCAGCGGCGATAGTAAAGCGAGTGTGTGAAACCGGCAAACGGAACGGTTGCACCCACAGGCGGTCGCATCGACCGCGGGCGCACGTCAGGGCCGGGCGGCCGTGGCCGGTGCGAGGCCACCGACCATCCGCTCGGTCATCCGGGCGACCCGTTCGTCCAGGTCGTCGGCCTCGGTGCCGATCTCGGCGGCGAACCGCTCGCGGAACACGATGTAGCCGTAGACGAGGGCGGCGAGGGACACGTGGGCGGCCTCGGTGTCCAGGTCGGGGTCGAGGATCCGCTCCTCGACGTCGCGGGCGAGGCGGAGGCGGGCACCCTGCGGGTCGGGGACCATCCGCACCACCGTGTCGCCGTCGAGCGTCAGCAGCGCGGCCAGCACCACCGCCCGCCGGTGGCGGAGGAACGTGCGCAGGAACCCGGCGTAGCGGGCGGGGGCCTGCAGGTGCATCCCCGGCTTGAAGTCCCCGACCCGCTTGTGGACGTCGGAGCGGAGCGCCGCCCGCAGCAGGTCGCGACGGGAGCCGAAGTAGTGGTAGACGAGGCCGCGGTTGACGCCGGCCTCGGCCGCCACCTCACGCAGGTTGAGGCCGGAGAGCACGCCGTTGCGCTCGAGCAGGGCGAGCGCGGCGTTCTGGAGCGCCGACTCGGTCGCGGAACGATCGGGCTGGCGGAGCTTGCGGGGCGGCATGGACGCACATGTTGGCAGAGTTCGAAGACGCTGCGAGTCGTGGCCACTACGCAGGGCGCTGATCCCGGCCGGATCGCCCCGGCGACGGCGAGGGGGTGGGGAGGGGTGTGGAGCCGGCGGGTGGTATTGCTACTATCGCCGTAGGAGAAATTCGTTCGGGGCGCCCGCCCACGCGTGTCCCGCACCGTTGCCGGGCTGCGGGGCGCCCGCACGGCGTGCACCCCGCACGACATCCCATCCGACATCCCGGAGGACTACATGGCTGTCGCCGATCTCGACCTGGGGCGCTACAAGCTCGGCTGGTCCGACGAGGAGGACTACGTCTTCAAGCCCAAGAAGGGGCTGAGCGAGGAGATCGTCCGCGAGATGTCGTGGATGAAGGGCGAGCCCGACTGGATGCTCCAGAACCGGCTCAAGGCGCTGAAGCACTTCGAGAAGCGCCCGATGCCCACCTGGGGCGGTGACATGTCGGAGATCTACATCGACGACATCTACTACTACATCAAGCCGACCGACGCCCAGGTCGACGAGTGGGACGAGCTGCCCGAGTCGATCAAGAACACCTACGAGAAGCTCGGCATCCCCGAGGCGGAGCGCAAGTACCTCGCGGGGGTCACCGCCCAGTACGAGTCCGAGGTCGTGTTCCACCGCAACCGCGAGGACCTCGAGCGGCAGGGCGTCATGTTCTGCGACATGGACACCGCGCTGCGCGAGTACCCCGAGCTGGTCAAGCAGTACTTCGGCACGATCATCCCCCGCAACGACAACAAGTTCGCCGCGCTCAACACGTCGGTGTGGTCGGGCGGGTCGTTCATCTACGTGCCGCCGGGCGTCGAGGTCGACATGCCGCTCCAG
Source organism: Acidimicrobiales bacterium (assembly GCA_035693765.1). Classification (GTDB taxonomy): domain Bacteria; phylum Actinomycetota; class Acidimicrobiia; order Acidimicrobiales; family VFJN01; genus ZC4RG19. The sequence goes on along the minus strand of DASSGC010000672.1, from coordinate 6,825 downwards.
GCCTACTTCCGCATCAACGCCGAGAACATGGGCCAGTTCGAGCGCACGCTGATCATCGCCGACGAGGGCTCGAAGGTGCACTACATCGAGGGCTGCTCCGCCCCCGTGTACACCACCGACTCGCTGCACTCGGCCGTCGTGGAGATCGTGGTCAAGCCCAGCGCCCGGGTCACCTACACGACCATCCAGAACTGGTCGAACAACGTGTTCAACCTGGTCACGAAGCGGGCCCGGGTCGAGGCCGAGGGCCACATGGAGTGGATCGACGGCAACATCGGCAGCCGGCTGACGATGAAGTACCCGGCCGTCTACATGGTCGGCCCCAAGGCGTCGGGCGAGGTGCTGTCGGTCGCCTACGCAGGCCCCGGCCAGCACCAGGACGCCGGGGCGAAGATGGTCCACGCCGCCCCGGAGACCACCTCGAAGATCGTGTCGAAGTCCATCTCGAAGGACGGCGGTCGCACGTCCTACCGCGGCCTGGTCCGCGTGGAGGACGACGCCTACGGCTGCAAGAGCCACGTGCAGTGCGACGCCCTCATCCTCGACGAGGACTCGATCAGCGACACCTTCCCGTACATGGAGGTCGGCGCCCGCGACGCCGACGTCGGCCACGAGGCCACGGTGTCCAAGGTGGCCGACGAGCAGCTCTTCTACCTCATGAGCCGGGGGCTGTCCGAGGAGCAGGCCATGAGCATGGTGGTCAACGGCTTCATCGAGCCCGTCACCCGCACCCTGCCCATGGAGTACGCGGTCGAGTGGAGCCGGCTGATCGAGCTCCAGATGGAGGGCTCGGTCGGCTGACGCCGGCGCATGGTCAGCGGGGCCGGACGCCCAGCACCTCGCGCCACTGGGCGACCATGTCCCCGGCGACGTCGGCCGCCCCGAAGTTGACGTGGGCGTGGTCGGCGGCGCGCCGCCGGCGATCGGTCCAGCGGGCGTCGTCCCAGTGCGCCGTCTGCTGGACGAGCGCGGCCGCCTGGGCCGCGTCGACGTAGAGGTCGGCGGCCTCGCCCACGTACCCCCGCATGCCCGGTAGGTCCGGCGCCACGACGTAGCAGCCGGTGCCCAGCGCCTCCGCGATCGACACCGACATGCCGTAGGTGTGGTCTCGGCCGTGGGTGTGGAGGTACACGCCGGCGCCGGCCACCAGCTCCGCCGCCTTGGCCGGCGACAGGTCGACCACGATCTCGACCGGGGCGTCGAGGGCATCGCGCCGGGCGATCACCTCGTCGGCCTGGTCCTCGACGAGGTAGCCGCGGCACAGCGCGAGCACGAACCGGTGCTCGGGGCAGCGGGCTGCGGCGGCGAGGAACGTCTCGTAGTCCTTGGTGCGCAACCCCACGCCGGTCCGCACCACCAGCCGGCGATCCTTGCCCTGGGCCGGCGGGTAGCGGTCCTGGTCGAACGCCACCGGCAGCGGCACCAGCCGCGGGTGCGGGCGGGCCGCCTCCGCCAGGTGGGGGAACAGGTGCACCATCACGCCCGGGTCGTCCAGGAGGGCGGCCAGCACCGCCGGGTCGTGGTCGAACCCGTGGCCCCGCACGGCGAGGGGCACATCGGCCGCCCGCACGGCCTCGCGGTAGCCCGCGCCGACGTGCAGCCAGTGGGTGAGCACGACGTCGGGCCGGACGGCCTCCAGGGCCGCCGCCAGGGTGCCCCGGTGGAGCGGCGCGTCCGGCGGGTACCAGACCGCGACGTCCTCCTCGGACCACACCTCCACCTGCGCCCCCAGCGCCTGCAGCCCGATCAGGTCGGCCCGCAGGTACGACTCGCTCGCCTGGGGGTAGTGCCACTCGGCCAGCAGCACCCGCAGCCCCTCCGCCGGCCGCCCGCGCCCGCGCTCCCGCAGCGCCGCGAGGTGGGGGTGGAGCGGCTCGCGCGAGCCGATGCGGTCGGCCCGCGGCGCGTCGTCGTAGATGCTGCCCACGGCCGCGATGCGGGCGGGCTCGCCCGCCACCGCGGCCAGCCGCTGCACCAGGTCCCAGTCGCCCAGCCGGGCCCGATCGTCGTCGAAGCCGCCCGTCTCGTCGAGCAGCGACCGGCGGTGGGCCAGGGCGTTGAGGTCGACGAAGTTGTGGCGGGCCAGCAGGGCGAAGTCGTGACGGTCGTCGCGCACGGCCGGGAACCGGTCGGCCCCGACGACGATCTGGCTGGCGACCGTCCAGCCCGCCGCGGGCCGTCGCTCCAGGGCGTCGACGACGCGGGCGAGATAGGTCGGGTGCCAGGCGTTGTCCACGTCGAGGTAGGCCACGATGTCGCCGGTCGCCTCGGCCAGGCCGCGATTGCGGGCTGCGCCCACGCCGCGGTGCGTGGCGCGCACCACCGTCACCCGGGGATCGGCGCCCCACCGGGCCACGTCGTCGTCGCCGATGTCGTCGCTGCCGTCGTCGACCAGCAGCAGCTCCCACCGCTCGTAGGTCTGGGCGACGACTCCCGCCAGGGCCCGGTCGACCAGGTGGGCCCGGTTGTGGACCGGGCACACGACGCTGACCAGGGGCCCACCGGCCACGATCGGGGGGTCGATGGTCGCGAGCTGCTCGCTCGCCACCGCCAGGGTGCGGCCGATCGCCCGGAGGTCGTCGCGCAGGTCGTGGTGCTGGAAGTGGTTGAGGTGGGCGACGGTGTCGTTCAGCGCCGACAGCCGGGCCTCGACGGCGGCCAGTCCGGCCACCGCCCCGTCGAGGCGCTCGGCCGCCCCGGCCACGGCGTCGGCGAGCGCTTGCTGGCCCCGGTCGAGGTGGACGACCCAGTGGTTGATCCGGTCGAGACGCTCGATCGTGGCCTCATCCGCGCCACCGGGCCCCCGCCGGGCGCGCGCCGCGACCCGCCGCCATGCTCCGCTCAGTCGAGTCACCCGGCACTCCCCATCGTGTCCTGCCCGTCCCCCGTGAACCTACTGCCCACCGATCTCCGACGGCGACGCCGCGACCTGCGGGTCCGCTGGCAGACTGGTGCCGTGCCCATGCGCCAGGACTGCAAGCACTTCGAGTCACGGTCCTACCGGAACGGCGAGACCGTGCGGAAGTGCGACCTCGACCTCGCACCGGAGGCTCCATGGCGCTGCCCGGCGGACTGTCCCCGGTACGAGCGCCGGCTGGCCGACGTCAACTGGTCGCACGGCACCCTCATCACGCCGCAGACCCCCGACGAGCCGCTGGGCGCCCTCGACCGGGACGACGGCTCGGTCGCCCGCCTGCTCGACGAGGCCGAGGAGATCATCAACTCGGCCGGGCCCGACATCATGGCCGAGGTGGTCGCGGAGCGGGAGCGCGAGCAGACGCCCCGCTGGCGGCGCTGGTTGCGCCGCAAGTGACGGCGGCGCCGCCCCACTTGCCGCGGGCCGCATGAGCCGCCGTCGCAGCCCGCGGGACCGCCGGCAGCGACGGCGGCGCGGCGGCACGTTTGTCCAAGTGGGCGAGCCCGCACGTGACGGAGGGATGCGGTCGCCGGGCATTGGGCGCGTGCGGAAGCCGCCGGTAGGCTGGCAGTTCCTCGCCGCGGCGCCCGCATCGTGTGGCCGAGCTGCGAAAGGACCGACGCTGACCAGCACGTTCACCCCCGATGCCTCCGCCGCGCTCGACGGCCCGCCCTGGCTGCGCGAGCGGCGTGCCGCGGCGGCCGCCGGTTTCGCCGGCACCGAGCTCCCGTCGACCGACGAGGAGGTGTGGCGCTACAGCCGCATCGACGAGATCGACCTCGACCAGTTCACGCCGGCTACCGGGGCCGGGGGCAACGGTGCCGGGCTGCCGGCCGCCACGCAGGCGCTGGTCGACGTTGTGGTCGATCGGGCCGCCACCGTCGTGGTCCGCAACGGCCGGCTGGTGGGCGCCGAGCTCGCCGCCGGGCTGGCCGGCCGCGGCGTGCGCGTGGGTCCGGCCGCCGACGATCAGGCCGGTGCCGTCGGCGCTGCGCTCGACCAGCCCGTCGACGCCTTCACCCTCCTCAACGACGCCTTCGTCGCCGATCCGGTCGTGATCGACGTCCCCGCCGGGATGACGCTCCCCGGCCCGGTCGTGGTGGTGCACGTGACCGACGGCGACGGCGTCGCCGCCTTCCCGCGGCTCGTCGTGCGGGCCGGGGCCGACAGCGCGGTCGACGTCCTCGAGGTCCAGGTCTCCGGGGACGCCCCGGCGCTCGTGGTGCCGGTCACCGAGATCCTGGTCGGCCGCGCCGCCCGGGTGGGCCACGTGACCGTGCAGCAGCTCGGGCTGGCCACCTGGCAGATCGGCGAGCAGGTCTCGCAGGTCGAGGCCGAGGCCACCTTCCGCACCACCAGCATCGGCTTCGGTGGCGACTACGCCCGCCTCCGCACCGACTGCCGGATGGTCGGCCGCGGCGCCACCGGCGAGCTCGACGCCGTCTACTTCGGCGAGGGCGGCCAGATGCTCGACTTCCGCACCTTCCAGGACCACATCGCGCCCGACTGCACGTCCAACCTGCTGTTCAAGGGTGCGGTCGGCGGGCACTCGCGGTCGGTCTACACGGGCATGATCCGGGTGGGGAAGCTCGCCCGGGGCACCAACGCCTTCCAGACCAACCGCAACGTCAAGCTGTCCGACGGCGCCTGGGCCGAGTCGGTGCCCAACCTCGTGATCGAGAACAACGACGTCCGCTGCAGCCACGCCTCCGCCGTGGGCCCGGTCGACGAGGAGCAGCGGTTCTACCTGGAGAGCCGGGGCGTGCCCAGCGAGGACGCCGAGCGCCTGATCGTCAGCGGGTTCTTCGACGAGGTGCTCGGCCGGCTGCCCGTCCCGGTCGTCGCTCCGCTGCTGCGGGCCACCGTGGCGGCCAAGTTCGAGCGGAAGGACGCCTGATGGCCAAGGTGACCGTCTGCCCGCTGGACGAGCTCCCCCCGGGGGGCACCCGCCGCGTCGAGGCCGGGCGCCACACCGTGGCGGTCGTGCGCATCGGCGACGACGTCTATGCCCTCGGTGACACCTGCTCGCACCAGAAGATCTCGCTGTCGGAGGGCGAGGTCGACCCCGAGGAGCGCACGATCGAATGCTGGAAGCACGGCAGCGAGTTCTCGCTGGAGACCGGCGAGGCGATCACGTTGCCCGCCACCCGGCCCGTGCCGGTGTACGACGTGCGGGTGGACGGCGGGCAGATCGTGCTGGTGCTCCCCGATGAGTGACACCCCGAGCCGCAACGGCACCCACGTGCTGGAGGTCCGCGACCTGCGGGCCGGTGTCGCCGGCAAGGAGATCCTGCGGGGCATCGACCTGACCGTCCGCTCGGGTGAGGTCCACGCGGTGATGGGCCCCAACGGCTCGGGCAAGTCCACCCTGGCCCATGTGCTGATGGGCCGCCCGGGCTACGAGGTGCTGGGCGGCACGGTCACGCTCGACGGCGTCGACCTGCTCGGCCTGCCGCCGTGGCGGCGCGCCCAGGCCGGCCTCTTCCTGGCCCTGCAGTACCCGACCGAGGTCCCCGGCGTGTCGCTCCACGACCTGCTGGAGACCGCGGCCCGTGCCGGCGGGCGCGACGTGTCCGGCGTCGACGCCGCCATCGCCGCCGAGGCCGAGCGGCTGGCCCTCGACGTGCGGCTCATCGACCGCCCGCTCAACGTCGACCTGTCGGGCGGCGAGAAGAAGAAGAACGAGACCCTGCAGCTCGGCGTGCTGCGTCCGAAGATCGCGGTGCTCGACGAGCTCGACTCCGGCCTCGACGTCGACGCCCTGCGGGCGTGCGCCCGCCGCATCGAGGCGGCCACCGAGCCCGAGTTTGATGCTCGGGGCCTGGGCGTGCTCGCCATCACGCACTACAGCCGGTTGCTCCACGTGCTGCGGGCCGACCACGTGCACGTGCTGGCCAAGGGGTCGATCGTCCGGTCGGGCGGTCCCGAGCTGGCGCTGGAGCTGGAGGCCCACGGCTATGCCGGCCTCGTCGGCGCCGACCTGGCCGGCGAGCGGGCCGACGGCGAGGGCCGGCCGGGCGCCATCCGGCCCACCATCGACGACCCCTTCGGCGGCCCGGCCGGCGACCCCTTCGCCGACCCGCTGGCCTGACCCGCCCCGACGTCGAGGACACTGCGCCGCCCGGGGCGTCGAGGACACCGGCCGGGGCGTCGAGGACACTGCGCCGCCCGGGGCGCGGCGGCTACAGGCGCCGGAGGGCGAGGGAGTCGGTGACCCAGCGGGCCTCGGCCCGGAGGGCGGCGATCCACTCGCGGTCGGAGGTGCGCCCGCGGGCCTCGAGGACGTCGGCCAGCGCGGCCTGTGTCAGCGTCACCCACGGCCGGGCCTGAGACGCCGTGTGCCGGCGCAGGGCCGACTGGAGGTGGCGCTCGGCCTCGGCGCCGTCGCCGGCCGCGGCGGCGAGCCGGCCCAGGTGGAACGCCGCGGTCCCGACGAAGCTGCGGTAGCCGAGTCCGCAGACCAGGTCGGCGTAGGGCGCCAGCCGGCCCCGCACCCGGGCGATGCGGTCGGCGTCGCCCGAGCCGCACGCCGCCAGCGCGGCCAGGCCCAGGTCGTGGAGCGATTCGGCGCCGTCCGGCCACCACCGCGGGTCGGGCGGCGGGCCGGCGCCGCCACCGACGTCGGCCGCCGGGGCGCCGGCCCACAGGCGGACGATGACCGCCCGATGGCGGGCCGCGGTCGCGGCCGCCGCTTCGGCCCCCGCCAGGCGGCGCTGCGCCGCCACCGCGACCGGCAGGGCGGCCAGGGCCTCGGCGAAGTGGCCGGCGGTGGTCAGCACCGCCACCGTCCGCTCGGCCAGCATGGCCGTGGCGAACGGGTCGGCCTCGCCGGCGGTGGGTGCCTCCAGCAGCGCCAGCGCGTCGCGGACCGTGCCGTCGTCGCCCAGCGTCGCCGCCGCCATGGCCCG
>DASSGC010000671.1:0-4472 GCA_035693765.1 Acidimicrobiales bacterium | reverse complement strand
ACGCCCGCCAGCGTCGCGTGTGGAGCTGCTTCTCGCGCGACGAACGCGCGACGAGACGCGGAGAACAACGGACACAGGGGGCTTCTGGCGGACCAGCGACCCCCGGGCAACCTCCATCGAAATCGGCCGATGACCAGGCTTTTCGCCGGCCATCAATGGCGGTCGGGACCGGCGTCGATCCGGTGACCTTCCGCTTTTCAGGCGCACGCCATGCCAACTGAGCTACCCGGCCGTGGGGTCGCTGTCTATGACGTCGTACAGCCTCGACGCCGACGCGCCCGCCGAGCTGCACGACCACCACGGAGCGCCGCCGTTGCCGGACACGCCGGCCGACGAGACCAACATCTGAGCCCCTACGACCCGTCGACGTCGCGGCGCTAGGTTCCAGGGCCGTGACGGCAGGCGGGAGCACGACCGGGGGCCCGGACGACCCCTTCGAGGGGCTGTCGCTCGACGACGAGTTCGTCCGCGGTGCCAAGGTGCAGGAGGCCTCGGGCGACGACCGGATCGAGCGCGTCCGTCGCATCGAAGCCGAGCACCGCCGGCTCGCCGACGAGCGTCTCGCCCGGCAAAGGGCGGCGGAGCGCACGATCCGACGCGAGCGGCGCCGTCCCCGTCGGGTGCTGGTCGTCGTGGTGGCCGGCGTCGCGGCGTTGATCGGGTGGTCGGTCCTCTTCGAGGACGGCAGCGGGTCCGGCTCCGGCGACGTCGCGGGCGGGCTTGGCGTCGACGAGCCCACCGACGCGGCGGCCGGCCGCGACCTCGTGACGGGCGAGGCGGACGTCCGCGGCCTGCCCTCGCCCAGCGACGAGCAGCAGGATGCGCCGCTGGGCGCACCGGCACCGGTAGCGACGGAGTCCGCTGCGTTCCGGTTCAGCCAGATCCAGCCCGGGACGGCCGAGCCGGTGGCGTTCGACCCGTGCCGCCCGATCCATGTCGTGCACAACGTCCACGGCGCGCCCGGCGAGGCGGAGACCCTGCTCGCCGAGGCGCTCGACGACGTGGGCCGGGCCACGGGCCTGCAGTTCGACCTGGAGGGCGAGACCGACGAGCCCCCGGACCTGGCCCGCGGCGCGTTTCAGCCCGACCGCTACGGCGACCGCTGGGCGCCGGTGCTCGTCGCCTGGTCCGACGCCGCCGAGGTGGCGGATCTCGCCGGGGGCACGGCCGGCGTGGGCGGGAGCACCTGGGTGGAGGTCGACACGGCCCGGGTGTACGTCACCGGTGTCGTCGTCCTCGACGCCCCCGACATGCGCGACGTCGTGAACGCGCAGGGCCGTGACGGGGTGACCGCCGTGATCCGTCACGAGCTGGCCCACGTCGTCGGTCTCGACCACGTCGACGACGACGAGGAGCTGATGCACCCGGTGGCCCGGCCGGATGTCGTCACCTTCGGCCCCGGCGACCTGACCGGCCTCGCCGAGCTCGGGCGCGGGCAGTGCTTCCCCGAGATCTGAGGCCGCCACGCAACCGAAACGGCGGACGACCAGGCGTCTCGCCTGGTCCGACGAGGACGCGTAGAGGGTGGCCGCTCCGCCGAGGTGATCGTGCCACGGACGTGCCAGTTCGCTCGAGCGGCTGCAGGCCGGCATGCGGAAGGGGTCCCGGACCACCCGTTGATGACCAGGTGAACAGCCTGGTCATCGGGCGGTTTTCGGGCCTTGTCAAGGTCAGTCGTCAGTCGACTGTCCGGGATCGGGCACGTCGATGAACGGTCGGGTCAGGTGGGACGTGGCGAGCAGCGCCTGCCTGTGCCTGGCCCAGGCGAGGAGCTCGCGGCGGGTGCCTCGCGCCACGACCTGGTCGCCCTCGAACACGTAGCCCACGTCGGGATCGACCAGCTGGACGGCGTGCACGACCACGTCGCCGGTGACCACGATCTCGTCGTCGCGGCCGGAGATCACCACCGACTGGTGCCCGAGGGTGTGGCCCGGCGTCGGTATCACGGTGACCGCCTCGCCGCGGTCGATGCTGAGGCGGGCCCGACCGTCCACTTCGTGGAGCTGGCCCGTGCGGCGCAGCGGATCCACGACGAACTGCTCCACCGGTCCGCCGGCGACCTCGGCGACCTCGGCCTGTTGGAGGACGTAGCGCGCGTCGGCGAACGTCGGCATGCCATCCAGGCCGACCGACCACCCGAAATGGTCCGAGTGCAGGTGGGTCAGGACCACGGTGTCGACGTCGTCCGTCTCGATGCCGGCCTCCACCAGTGCCTCCGGTAGCCGCCCGGGTACCGGCGCCCAGCTCGAGGCGGGGCTGCCGACCGGGCCGATGCCGGAATCGACGAGGGTCACCCGACCGCCGGGGCGGCGGATCGCGTAGCACTGGAAGTTGAGGATCCAGACGCCGTCAGGGCCGAACGCGTCCGGGTCGAGCTTCCTGGCCGCGTCCCAGTCCTCGGTCGTCGCGTCGGGGAACGCCGTCTCCCGGTCGGGCGTCAGGGTGAACGGGCCGGAGGCGTCGAGCAGCGCGACGACCTCCAGGCGGCCGGTCGACCGTGTCATCGAGGTCCGCACGCGGGAGGCGGCGAGGGCCGCCGCCTGGGCGGTCCCTGCTGCACCGAGCACACCCACCCCGAAGGCCGCGACGCCGGCCAGGAATCGCCGCCGCTCGATCGGGAGGTGGGTGTGGCTCGACGTGCTCGCCTGGTGGCCGGCGCTGGGTAAGAGTGGGGACGACATGGACGGCACCTTTCCTTCATCCGGTCCTTCATCCGGCGCGGGGAGGCCCCCGGCTCGACCGAGCGAACCAGCCCGCACCGGTGGGATTCCACGGATTCGAACGGATTCGAATCCCGGGGGCTGCCCCACGTGATGACCTTCGGGGTCGACGCGGACCGGCTCAGCCGGTCGAGGTTCGTCCTGTCGCGCCTGGTGGAGCTGAGCAACGGGCTGGAGGTGCTCATCCACCCCGACCGGGCGCCGGCGGCGCGCAGCTGGGTGATGCGGACCAGGCGGCGGCTGGACCCCTCCGGCGTTGCCGTCTTGTTCGCGCTCGTCGACCATGGGTCGTGGTACGTCCCGGACTTCCTGGTGCCGGTACCGGGCCGGTACGAGCCGAGCCTGGAGGAGGAGCTCGCAGCCGTGGCGGCCATGCCGACCGAGCTCGCGAGGTTCCAGCTCGAGATGGCCTTCCGGATCGGCCCGCCACCGCCCGCTGCGCTCGAGCGGAGCTGTGCCAGCCCCGGCCGTGACCCCCGTTGGCCGCTGCCGGTCCCGGTGCGCGACGTGCTGGCCGCGGGCGGGGAGGCCGCGCTCACGGCATGCGTGGCCGAGCAACTGCGTCGTTGCTGGACCGCCGCTCTGGCCGAGTCCTGGCCCGGCCTGCGCCGCGTGCTCGACGACGACGTGCGTCACCGGGCCGCCCGGGCCAGCCGGGTGGGCTTCGCCGAGATCGTTGGCGACCTGCACCGCAAGTTGTGCTGGGACGGTGCCCGGGTCACGCTCGAGCTGGCCTACGACGTGAGCGTGGACGCCGACCCGGGCCTGGTCCTCAGCCCGTCGGTGTTCCTGCCCCGCCCAGCGGTGTGGCTCGGCTCACCGGGTCAGGTCATGGTCGGCTACCCGGCGCGCGGTCGGGGGCAGCTGTGGTCCCGCCCGGCACCGACCGCGGACGAAGCCCACGTGATCGGCGTGCGCCGCGCCGCCCTCCTCGCCGATCTGGACACGCCCCGCTCGACGACCGAGTTGGCCACCCGGCACCACCTCAGCCCGGCCACCGTCTCGTATCACCTCGGCCGGCTGCGCCAGGCGGGGCTGGTGGCGCGGCGCCAGGCCGGTCACAACGTCCTCTACGAGCGCACCCACCGGGCCGTCGACCTGCTCGACGCGCTCAGCCAGCCGGCGACGTAGCCGGACTGCCTGCGCCTGGCCGACGCTGCCTCGCGGAGCGAAGGCTCCGGACTCGCTTCCCTCGTCCGCCAGGCCAGCCGTTCCGGTACGTGGTGCGGCCTGCGCCGAGGCCCAGTGCGTCGATCTCGTGACCTTCTCCTCTGGCGGGGGCACACGCCCGGGAGACAAACATGGCGGCAAGCGCATCAGGAGGGAGGGGCACGCATGTACGAGCACCACAACGTGAAGCTCATCCGGCGGGGCTACGACTGCTTCGCGCGCGGCGACCTCGAGGCGCTGCGGGAGATCATGGCTCCGGACATCGTCTGGCACGAGCCGGGGCGCAGCCCGCTCGCCGGTGACCACAAGGGGCCCGACGGGGTCCTGGCGTTCTTCCGCGAGCTCACCGAGCGAAGCGGCGGGACCTTCGAGGTGGAGATCGTCGACACCGTGGCCGACCCTGAACGGGTGGTCGTCTTCCAGCGCGAACGGGCCCAGCGTGGCTCCGACGCGATCGACCTGCTGGCGGCCGTCGACTTCGAGGTCCACTACGGCAAGATCACCGAGGTGTCCGTCTACCACGCCGACACGTACCGCTTCGACGAGTTCTTCTCCTAGACCGCACCGACCACCACCCGCCAC
>DASSGC010000670.1:0-2214 GCA_035693765.1 Acidimicrobiales bacterium | reverse complement strand
GGCCCTCGCGGCCCGGGTCGTGCGCGCCAAGGCGCTGCGGATCGCCGCCGATGCCCTCGAGGTCTCGGCCGACGACCTGCAGATCGACGACGGCGTCATCTCGGTCAAGGGGGCCCCGGACTCGGCGCAGATCGCCCTGTCGACCGTCGCGGTGCTCTCGAACCCGCTGCGGTACGCCTTCGACGAGTCGGCGCAGGCGGCCACCCAGTTCGCCGGCACCTTCGACCCGGACAAGCCGCCGGTCGCCGACGACGAGGAGCCCGGCCTCGAGGGGCAGGACTTCTACTCCCCCGCCCAGGCGACCTTCGCCAACGGCATGCACGCGGCGATCGTCGAGACCGACCCGGTCACCGCCGAGATCCGCATCCTGCGCTACTGCGTCGTCCACGACTGCGGCGTCATGGTCAACCCGATGATCGTCGAGGGCCAGGTGCACGGCGGCGTGGCGCAGGGCGTCGGCGGGGCGCTCTACGAGCGGATGGCCTACGACGAGTCGGGGCAGCTGCTCAACGCGTCGTTCATGGACTTCCTCATCCCCTACGCCTCCGAGGTCCCGCACATCGAGACCGACCACCTCGAGACCCCGAGCCCGCTCAACCCGCTCGGCCTCAAGGGCGCCGGCGAGGCCGGCACCATCCCCGTCAGCGCCGTCATCGCGTCGGCGATCGAGGACGCCGAGGGGTTCCCCATCCGCTCGATGCCGATCAGCCCGCCCGAGCTCTGGCAGCTGCGCCGGGACCGCGCGCAGCCGACGACCACCGATCCCGTTCCCGCGCAGGAAGGCTCGCGATGAAGATCTCCGGCACCTCCACCCTCGAGGCCCCCGTCCACCAGGTCTGGGAGGCCATCCTCGACCCCGCCGTGCTCGCCCGGTGCATCCCCGGCTGCGAGGCCCTGAGCACCGTCGGCGAGGACCGCTACGCGATGTCGGTCACCGCAGGCGTCGCGGCGATCAAGGGCACGTATGCCGGTGAGGTCTCCCTCGCCGACAAGGTCGCCCCCCACTCGCTGACGATGAAGGCCTCCGGCGCCGGAGCCCCCGGCACGATCGACGCCGACGTCAAGGTGCGCCTGTCCCCCTCCGCCGGCGGCGGCACCGAGCTCAGCTACGACGCCGACGCGTCGGTCGGCGGGGCCATCGGCGGCGTCGGCCAGCGAATGCTCGCCGGTGTCACCAAGAAGATGGCCGGCCAGTTCTTCCTGGCCCTCGACCAGGACATCGCCGGCGTCCTCGTCCCGGCCGGGGCGACCACCGCGGTGGGTGCGCCGCTCGCGGGCGGCGCGGGCACGGCATCCGCACCGGGAGTGTACGCCGGTCGCACGGCGGCGCCGGCCAGGGGCGGGTTCGAGCTCGGCTCGGGTGCGGGCTTCGCGCTCGGCGCCCTCGTGGGGGGCCTCCTGGCGCTGGCCGGGGTCGCCCTCGGTGCACGGATCGGTCGGCGGTCCTGATGCGCGCCTTCACCGCCGCCGCGGTGCAGGTCGCGCCGGTGCTCGGCCCGCTCACCGCCGAGTCGGTCGTCGCCAACACGGCCAGGCTCGTCGACTTCACCCGCCGCTGCGTGGAGGCGACCGGGGCCGACCTCGTGGTGCTGCCGGAGTCGGCCACCACCGGGTTCACCCCCGGGTGCCCCACCGAGCAGCTCTGGGAGCTCGTCTCCGAGCTGCCGGGACCGGTCATCGCCCCGCTGTGCGACGTCGCCGCCGAGCTCGGCATCCACCTCGTCGTCGGCACCTACGAGCGCGGCCCGTCGCCGGAGGTCGTCTACAACTCCTCGGTGCTCATCGACCCGGCGGGCGAGGTGCTCGGCATCTACCGCAAGACCCACCCGTTCTGCTCGGAGGGTGTCTCCGGCGGCGGCTGGGTCACGCCCGGCGACACCGTCACCGTGTGCGACACCGAGCTGGGGCGCATCGGCATGATCATCTGCTTCGACGGCGACTACCCCGAGCTGTCACGCATCGAGGCGGTGCTGGGCGCCGAGGTCATCTGCCGCCCGTCGGCGCTGCTGCGCTCGGCCGACATCTGGGAGCTCACGTCGCGGGCGCGGGCCTACGACAACCACGTGTTCGTCGTCGGGGCGAACGCCACGGGAGTGGACCCGGCCGGGGTCATCTACTTCGGTAATTCGATGATCGTCACTCCCATCGCCGAGGTCGTGGCCCGGGCCGCCAGCCACGAGTGCTGGGTGAGCGCCCGGCTCGACCCGGCGACGG
>DASSGC010000669.1:0-8582 GCA_035693765.1 Acidimicrobiales bacterium | reverse complement strand
TCAGGCTCCCTCGGTCGCCTCGTCCGCCCCGTCGTCCGACGGGTCGCGCAGGTAGAGGTAGAGGAACGTGCACCCCTGGGGCCCCACGTCGCCCAGCCCGTGCTCGACACCCGCCGGGATGTGCAGGTAGGTGCCGGGCGTGACGGGCCGGCCCATGGCGGTGCCGTACCCGTCGAGGACCCACATGTGATGGTGCGAGTAGCGGTGCTCGTGGGGGCTCAGCTCGGCGCCCGGGGCGACGTGCATCATGCCCGCCACCGACTTCCCCGAGCGCCACATCAGCCGGAAGGACACGCCCGCGAACCCCTCCAGCGGCAGCCACGGCAGTGCCTCGATGGCCGACTGGTCGAGCACGGTGGGCGCGGGCGCCGGGCGGTTCTGTGTCGTTGTCATCGTCGTCGCACCTTCAGTCTTGGAGCGGAACGGCCAGGGCCGGTACAGGGGCGTCGTGGACCAGGCGGGCGGCATGGGTCCCGAGCACCAGCCGGGGTAGCCCGTCGCGCCGGCGCGACCCGACGACGACGAGCGCCGCCACGCGGTCGAGGTGGGGGACGAGGCCGTCGCGCACGCTCACCGGGTCGTAGACGACCTGGCCCTCGACCGTGACGCCCGTGCCCGTGCTGCGGGCCGCGAGCGAGGCGACATACCCCTCGGGGTCGTCGGGGCCGCGGGCCCGTGACGGCGCCCCTCGCGGGCCCGGGGGTGCCGGCTCGGCCACGGTCACGACGAGCAGGCGGCGGCCGAGCCGTGCCGCCCAGCCCAGCGCCACGGGCATCAGGCGCTCGTCCCGGTCGGTGCCGTCGACCGCCACCACCACGGGCGCGTCCGTCGGTTCGACCGGTTGGGCGCTCGGGCCGGCGAGGAGCACCGGGCGGTCGCTGGCGTCGAGCACCGACGCGGCGACGGAGCCGAGCACGGCGACGCTGCGGTCGCGGCCGTGCGTGGCCAGGCAGGCCAGGCCGCCCGTGACCGCGGTGACGGCCTCGGCCAGCACCGCCGGGACGTCGTCGCCCCGGAGCACGTCCCAGGCGTGGGCGTGCCGCTGGCGGGTGACGGCGTCGAGGTAGCGCGTGGCGCCCTCGGCCTCCTCGTCGCTGTGCACGACCTCGACGAGGCGGAGTCTGGCGCCGGTCGCGTCCGCGGCCCAGGCCGCGACCGGCAGCGCTCGCTCGGCGAACGGGGAGCCGTCGAGCGGGACCACGATGTGCGCCACGTCGACCGTGGCGGCGGTGAAGGGCGTGGACACGGCGGGGCGATCGGTGGACGCGGTGGTGTGGTGTGCGGCCATGGCGATCACGGGTGGATGTGCGCGGGCTGGTGTTCGGACCGTTCGATCTCCGCGGCGGCCTCGCCGAGGAGACGGTGGGCCAGGTCGGTCAGCGCCCGGGCCACCGCGACCTCGTCGCCGAGGTGCGGCCTGTCGGCGTCGGCGGGGTTGCGGCGGGTGCGGCCCCAGCCGCCGTGGATCCGGTCCCCGAGATCGAGCAGGGCCTTGGCCTCGGTGCGGTCGGGGTGCTCCTGCACCTCGATGTCAACAGTGAAGATCTTCGTGTCGCTCATGGCCACCTCGCTCACGTCTTCCCTGATGCTCATCACACTGATGGCGGAGTCCACGGGTGGGTAGAGCCGTTGGTCCCCGCCGATCGGCAGGTCCGGCCCCACCCTGCGACCCTGCCACAAACTTGACAGCGTGGCTATCAACTTCGACCGGCCGCCGGTAGGGTGCAGGGTGTGAAGCACGTGGACCTGATCGGCCTCCACCTCGAGGCGAGCAGCGGTACGCCGCTGATCCTCCTGCGCGAGCAGGACGCCCCGCATCGGGTCCTGCCGATCGTGGTGGGCGGCACCGAGGCGGCGGCCATCGCGCTGGCCCTGGGCGACGAACCGCCGCGCCGGCCGGTGACCCACGACCTGATGGCGGCGCTGGTCGAATCGCTCGGCGCCCACGTCGACCGCGTCGAGGTGACCGAGCTGCGCGACGGTGCGTTCCACGCCGAGCTGGCGATGGACGGGCCCACGGGCGCGCACCGGCTCGACAGCCGGCCGTCCGACGCCATCGCGCTCGCCGTGCGGGTGGACGCGCCGCTCTTCGTGAGCGAGGCGGTGCTCGACGAGGCCGGTGCGGTGCTGACCGAGGAGCTCGACGAGGAGTCCATCGAGGAAGAGGTCGCGCGGTTCCGGTCGTTCCTCGACGAGGTCGAGACGGCCGAGAGCTTCGAGCCCGGCGAGCGCCGCGAGCCCGACGGCCCCGGGCCCGACGACCCCCAGGCGGACCCCGGCACCTGACCCGGGCCCGGTCCACTCAGCCGGGCAGCTCGCTCACCACGACGTCGAGGACGTCGCGGATCGAGACCATGCCGACGGCCTCCCGCCCGGCGACGACGGGCACGTGGCGGATGCCGGTCTCGAGCATCAGGCCGATCACCTCGGCCACCGGCGTCTCGACGTCGACGCAGAGCGGATCGCCCGCGACCGCGCCGGCGACCGGTGCCTCGTCGGGGTCGGCCCCGGCCGCCAGCGCCCGGACGATGTCACGCTCGGACAGCACGCCGTCGAGGCCGCCCGTCCCCTGGACGACGACCGCGCCGATGTCCTCGGCGCCGAGCACGACCGCGGCGGCGCGCAGGCTCGCGGTGGGGTCGACCGCCACCACCGGGGTCGCCATCAGGAGCCGGACCGGGCCGTGGGTGCCGATGCGCATGCCGTCGACCCGCCGCTCAGCCGTCGTCCCGGGCACAGTCGACGCAGGTGGTGCCCGGTGGGCCCGACCGCTGCGAGGTCGCCTTGCGCATGCGGCAGTCCGGGCAGACGAACTCGCCCGGCGCGAGCGGCCGTAGCTCCTCATCCTCCCGTTCGGGCCGGGGCTTCTCCTCCATCCCGTAGTGGCCGAGCAGGATGTCCTCGACGTCGTCCTCCCGCTCGCCCCGCGGCCCGGGCTCGGCGTCCGCGCCGTCGCCGTCCCCATCCCCGTCGGCCTGCTCGGCCTCGGCCTCGTCCAGCGACTCGGCGTCGAGGTCGTCGGCGTCGAAGCCGTCCTCCTCGACGACCATGCGCTGCCGGGGCTCGGCGTCGCCGACGTGCACGGCCAGCTCCTCGGGGCCGGGCGCGTCGTCCTCTTCCTCATCCTCCTCGGTGGGAAGGAACTCGATCGGCTCCTCGTCGTAGGCCACCGCGATCACCTCCTGTCTCCTCAGCCCGTGGGGGCCGCCTGCCAGAAGCGTTCGAGGTCGGCCGGCAGCACCGCGGCGATGTCGGCCACCTCCTCGGGCACCAGGGAACGCAGGGTGCCGAGCACCGCTGCCGTGACCTGCTCGGCGTCGCCGGGCAGGCCGGGCTGGGCGGCCACGCGGGCGACGAGGTCGGCCACGGTCCGGACCTGGGCCGCCGGCTCGCCGATGCGCCGCGGGGTGGCGACGAGCCGGCGGACATCGTCGGGCAGGTGGGCCGCCACCTGGTCCCGCTCGCCCGCCGGCAACCGGTCGACGAAGGTGCCCAGCACGGCCCGCACGGCGTGCCGCGCCTGCGACTCGGGGACGCCGGCCCCCGACGCCGCCGCGAGCAGGCGGCCGAGCGCCGGGGACGGGGCATGGTGCTGCGAACCTGCGGACGGGCGGGTGTCACTGGGCAGCAGGCCGACGTGCAGGTGCGACTCGACCCCGACGACACCGGACACGGCGAGGACGGCCTGCTCCAGCTCGTCGGCCTGCCACGGCGAGGCCACGTCGCCGTGGAGCAGGGCGGTGTGGTCCTCGACCATCACGTGGATGTGGGGCAGGTCGAGGCGCTTCTCGAGCGGGCCGAGCGTCGAGCGGACGCGGTCGGCGAGCACCGTGTCGGGCACGTCGGGGTCGGGCCGCCGGCCGCGCAGCCGGTAGCTGGCCCCGGTCCAGCGTCCGGCCTGGTGGCGTACCTCACGGGCGGCCCGGTCACCGGCCCGCCGGAGGCGCGCCCGGCCCGGGGTGCCCGGACCGAGGAGCGCTCGTAGGACCGCCACCGCTGCGGCCGCCACCGCCGTCCTCGTCAGGATCTTGCGCATCGTGTCGCCTCCCGGGACGCTCACCTGGACAGTGTGACTGTTCCCCGCCACGGGCGTGATGGCCAGGGCCGAAGGTCACCGACCCCCTGCCGGCCGCGGCGGCCGCGGGCGGCTCGGGACCATCGGCCCTTCCGTCCGCAGCCGGCCGGGGCCACGATCAGGGTGAACCAATGGCGAAGGAGCCCCATGGATCGGATCGTCGCCGGTGTGGACAGATCGTCGGCGGTTGCGGATCCGGTTCCTGCTTCCGCTCGGGGACCGGCCGTGACCGTCCCCCTGACCGTTGACCGTTCGCAGCACATGGAGGTGACGCGATGGCGGAAGGCCAGTTGCAGTGGTATGACGCCCGCCTGAACGAGGGTCGCGTGGTGAAGGGTGGGCGCGAGTACCCCGTGAAGGCCTGGGACATGGCGCCGAAGGCCCGCGTCCCGGGGACGCCGGTCCGCTTCGACATCGAGCGGGAGGGACAGGTGTCCGTCGCTGTGGGCGTCCGCCTGCGGGAGACCCGCGGCGCACCGGCACCGCGGCGGGCCGCCGGCGGGAGCCCCCTCCGCCGGCGTGGCCGCGCCGGGACGCAGTCCGCGCCCCCCGTCGACGTGGTCGCCGCACCGAGCGTGCCCGCAGCGGCCGCCGACTACGCACGGCAGAAGCTGGGCCATGCGCTGGCCCTCACCCACGGGCCCGTCCTCCATGCCCGGGCCAAGCTGGACCTGGCGCCTGATCCCGCGGTCGAGCGGCCGTGCCACGCCCAGGTCACGGTGGACGTGAACGGCGTCCTGGTGCGGGCGCACGTGGCCGCCGCGACGATGCTGGAAGCCGTCGACCTGCTGGAGGAGCGCCTCCAGGACCAGCTCCGGCACCGGGCCGAGCACGTCGAGGCGCTGCGCCACCTGGCGGCGGCCCCCGGGACGGCGGCCTGGCGCCACGGGCTGTCGCCGAGCGTGCGTCCCAGCCGCTTCCCGCGCCCGGTCGAGGACCGGCAGGTGGTGCGGCGCAAGACGTTCGCCATCGGCGAGATGACCGTGGACGAGGCCGCGCTCGACATGGACTCGCTGGAGCACGACTTCTACCTGTTCCGGGAGCTGGCGACGGGGGCGGACGTGCTGCTGCACCGGCTGCCCGACGGCGGCTACGGCCTGCGGCGCATGCGGGTCGCGCCGGCGGGGTCCTCCGGCGTGACCGTCGAGGTCGAGGTCGAGTCCGAGCTGGCTCCCGCCCTGAGCCTGGACGAGGCCCGGGACTGGCTGAACCTGACCGGCGAGCCGTTCGTGTTCTTCGCCGACCGGGCGACCGGGCGTGGCCACGTGCTCTACCACCGCTACGACGGTCACTACGGCCTGATCGTCCCGGCCGACGAGCCCGCGGCTCCCGCCGAGCCCACGACCGCCCGCCGGCGCCTGCGCGACGAGCTCGAGCGGCTGGAGGCCGTGCGGGCCGCCCTGGTGGCGGAGGGCCTGGACACGGAATCGGAGACCGAGAGCCTGGCGGACACGGCGTCGATCGACCAGCACCCCGCCGACCTGGGCACAGAGACCTTCGAGCGGGAGAAGGACCTGTCGCTGCTGGAGGACGTCGAGCAAGGGATCGCCGACGTGCACCGGGCCCTCACCCGGCTCGGCCACGGGACCTACGGGCGCTGCGAGGCGTGCGACCGGCAGATCCCCGACGAGCGCCTGGTGGCGCGGCCCGCCGCCCGCTTCTGCCTGGAGCACCAGGCGGAGGCGGAGGTCATCCCCGGCCTGCGGCGGTGACGGCGCCGGCCCGTGTGGCGGGGGCGGCCATCGCACACCGCCCCCGCCGCCGGCCACCGGGCACATGCTCCAGTGTCCTGGAAGGCCGATCCAGGACACTAGTGCTCGGCGGGGGATCGGCAATCCGACGTCGGCGGCCCCCCGGGGGATGGCAACATGGTCGCGGCGTCGGGTGTGGGTCCGGGCCGTCGGCGGATCAGGCCACCGGGCCCGCGGCCGGCGTGAGGCGCGCATGCAGCAGCAGCATCCCCGTGAGACAACCGAGCCGTGGTCGGCCCCTGGGCCATGGGGTCGGTGCGAGCCGTGAGCGCCGACGCACGCACCCTGCACGACCAGGCCCGCGGCCGGACCGGCTCCGGGCAGACCCCGACCGCCGAGCCGTTCGTCGGCCGGGCCCATGAGCTGGGCGTGGTGGCGTCGCTCCTGGCGGCCGCCGCCGACGGTCGGGGATCGCTGACGGTGGTGTCCGGGGAGGCCGGGATCGGCAAGTCCCGCTTCTGTGACGAGGTGGCGGACCGGGCGGACCGCGCCGGCCTGGCGGTGGTGACCGCCCGGTGCTGGGTGGACGGCGGGGCGCCGGCGCTGTGGCCCTGGCAGCCGATCCTGCGCCGGCTCTGCGGCGACGCGGCGGCCGACCTGCTCGACGCCGACCGCGGCGACCGGGCCGTCGATCCCGAGCGCTTCGCCCGGTTCATCGCCGTGACCGACCGGCTCGCCGCCGCGTGCGAGCGGGCGCCGGTGTGCCTGGTCATCGACGACGTCCACGCGGCCGATGCCGGGACGCTGCTGCTCATCCGCTTCGTCGCCCGGACCCTGACCGGCGCGCCGCTGGCCGTGATCGTGAGCCGCCGCCGGGGCGAGCCGGTGGACGGCGCCCGGGCGGCGCTGCTCGACGACATCGAGCGCGAGGCGACGCCGGTGGTGCTCGACCGCTTCGACCTCGACGAGACCGGTGCGTTCCTCGCCACGCACGGGTGGCCCGAGATCGGCCCCGACCTGCGCACCGCGCTGCACCGGGTGACCGGCGGCAACCCGCTGTTCCTGCGCCGCATCGCCGCGCTCGGGGTGGTCGGCAGCGATGCCGCGCTCCCGGGCGGGGTCGAGGTGGCGATCCGGGACGCCGTCGCCCGGCTCGACGCGGGGCCGCGGCGGGTCCTGCAGGCCGCCGCTGTGCTGGGCGCCCGGCCGGCGGTGAGCGAGGCCGCCGGCGTCGCCGAGGTCGAGCCGGCCGCGGTCCTCGACGCCGTCGCCCACGCCGAGGACGCGGGCCTCGTCAGCGTGCGCGGCCCCGACCGGTTCGCCTACGGCCACGAGCTGGTGCGCGCCGCGTTCGAGCAGGGCCTGGCGGCCGGTGACCGGCTCGACGCCCACGCCCGGGCCGTGCGGCTGGTCGCACCGGACAGCACCGCGCTCGCACCCGAGCGATCGGCGCGGCGCGCCCACCACGCGCTGGCGGCGGCGGCACGCTCCGCCGGCGACGCCCGCCTCGCCGTCACGGCCTGCCGGGCCGCGTCGCGGTCGATGGCGGCCAGCTTCGCCTACGAGCAGGCCGACCGGCTGGTGTCCGCGGCGGTCGAGGTGCACGAGCGCCCCGGCCTCGGGGCACCGCCGGCGCAGCTCCTCGTCGAGTGGGCCGAGGCCGCGTTGCTCTGCGGGCAGCTGGCCGAGGCCCGGGGGCGGTTCGAGAGGGCGGCGACCGCCGCCCAGCGCGAGGGCGACGCCGTGCTGCTGGGCCGGGCCGCGGTGGGCCTCGGCGGGCACTGGGTCAACGAGCGGCGGACGCCGGTCGAGAAGGCCCGCGTGCTAGGGCTCCAGCGGTCGGCGCTGGCCGGCCTGCCCGACGTGCACGAGGGGCTGCGCTGCCGGCTCCGGGCCCGGCTCGCCGCCGAGGCCACCTACGACGGGGCCCCGCCGGAGCCCGTGGGCGCCGCGGTCGCCGCGGCCCGGACGTCCGGCGACCCCCTCGCCCTGGCCGAGTCCCTGTCCCTGTGGCACCACACCCTGCTCGCGCCGGAGTTCGCGCGCCGCCGACCGGGCATCGCCGACGAGCTGGTCGGCGTGGCCTCCGAGCACGGGCACGGGTTCCTGGCGCTCATGGGGCTGTGCTGGCGCGCCGTCGATCTCTTCCTCCTGGGCGACCCCCGCGCCGCCCAGGCGCTGGAGGTCCTCCGCGAGCGGGCCGACGCGCTGGTGTCGCTGAACATCAAGTACATCGTCGACGTCCTCGACGTGATGCTGCTCGTCCGGGCCGGGCGCCTGGCCGAGGCCGAGGCCGCCGCCCAGCGGTGCTACGACCTCGGCACCGAGGTGGGCGAGGTCGATGCCCTCGCCTACCTGAGCGCGCACACGCTCGCCATCCGCTGGATCCAGGGCCGGGACGCCGAGCTTCTCGACCTGGCAGCCGACATCGCGGCGTCGCCGACGCTGGTCCAGGCCGAGTTCGCGTTCCGCGCCACCGCGGCGGCCATCGCGGCCCGCGCCGGCCACCACGACCGCGCCCGCGCCGCCATCGAGGGCCTGGCGCCCGAGGGCCTGGCCGGGTTGCCGCGGTCGAGCACGTGGCTGGTGGGCATGGTCGCCATCGTCGAGGTGGCCGCCGAGGTCGGCGACCGGGTGGTCGCCGACGAGGTGTACGCGCTGCTCGCCCCGTTCGCCGACCTGCCGGTCATGCCCTCGCTGGCCGTGGCCTGCCTCGGGTCCACGGAGCGGGCGCTCGGCCTGGCCGCGCAGACCGCCGGCCGCCTCGAGCGCGCCGTCGGCCACTTCGAGCGGGCGGTGGACGCCAACCGGCGGCT
>DASSGC010000668.1:0-12461 GCA_035693765.1 Acidimicrobiales bacterium | reverse complement strand
GGCGTGGTGGCCACCACCGGCGTGACCCTCGGGGCCCACGTCGGGCTCATGCCGCAGGTCGTGCTCACCCACGACGACGTCCTCGCCGACTACGTCACCGCCGGCTCGGGTGCCCGCCTGGCCGGCGGCGTCGCCGTCGGCACCGGCGCCTACCTGGGCGCCGGCTGCCTCGTCCGCGAGGGCTGCACCATCGGCCCCTGGGCGCTGGTCGGCATGGGCGCCGCCGTCACCCGCGACGTGCCCGCCGGCCAGGTGTGGGCCGGCGTGCCCGCGCGCTTCCTCCGCACCGTCGATCTCCCCCGAGAGGTTCTCCCCGCATGACACCCCCCACCGACCTGGCCGCCGGTCCCGAGGCCGCCCCCATCCCGCTCGTCGACCTGTCGGTGCAGCACGCCCAGGTGGCCGGCGAGGTCGCCGAGGGGTGGGCCCGGGTGACCGCCTCGGGCGCCTTCATCCTCGGCCCCGACGTCACCGCCTTCGAGGAGGAGTTCGCGGCCTTCTCCGCGGCGGCCCACTGCATCGGCGTGGGCAACGGCACCGACGCCCTCGAGCTCGCGCTGCGCGCCCGGGGCATCGGGGAGGGCGACGAGGTCGTGGTCCCGGCCAACACGTTCATCGCCACGGCCGAGGCCGTCAGCCGGGTCGGTGCCCTGCCCGTGCTCGCCGACTGCGACCCCACCCACCTGCTCGTCGACCCCGCCCGGGTCGCCGAGCGGATCACCGACCGCACGCGGGCCGTCATGGCCGTCCACCTCTACGGGCAGATGGCCCCGGTCGACGCGCTCGCCGCGGTGCTGCCCGACGGCGTCGACCTGATCGAGGACGCGGCGCAGAGCCAGGGCGCCACCCACCACGGGCGGTCCAGCGGCAGCGTCGGCGCGGTCGCCGGCACGAGCTTCTACCCGGGCAAGAACCTGGGCGCCTACGGCGACGCCGGTGCCGTGCTCACCAACGACGCCACCACGGCGGGCACGGTCCGGGCGCTGCGGGCCCACGGCGGCACCCGCAAGTACACCCACGACCTGGTGGGCGTGAACTCCCGGCTCGACACCCTGCAGGCCGTGGTGCTGCGGGCCAAGCTGGCCCGCCTGGCCGGCTGGAACGAGCAGCGCCGCGCCGCGGCGCGCCGCTACGACGACCTGCTCGGCGGCCGGGCCGGCATCGGGCTGCCCGCCACGCTGCCCGGCAACGTCCACGTGTGGCACCTGTACGTGGTGCGGGTCGCCCGCCGCGACGAGGTGCTGGCCCGCCTCGACGCCGCCGGCATCGGCGCCGGCATCCACTACCCGCAGCCGGTCCACCTGCTCGGCGCCTACGCCCACCTGGGCCACGCGCCGGGCGACTTCCCGGTGGCCGAGGCGGCGGCCGGCGAGATCCTCAGCCTGCCGCTGTTCCCCGGCATCACGGGCGCCCAGCAGGAGCGGGTGGCCGCCGAGCTGATCGCTGCGGTGGACGGCGCGGCGTGAGCCTCGACCCGCGCGTCTTCGTCCACCCCCAGGGGCTGTGCGAGAGCGACGACGTCGGCCCCGGCACCCGGGTGTGGGCCTGGGCCCACGTCCTGCCCGGCGCGGTGGTGGGGGCCGACTGCAACATCTGCGACCACGCCTTCGTCGAGGGCGGCGCCCGCCTCGGCGACCGGGTCACGGTCAAGAACGCCGTCCTGGTGTTCGACGGCGTGACCGCCGAGGACGACGTCTTCCTCGGGCCCAACGTGGTGTTCACCAACGACTACCTGCCGCGTGCCCACGTGAAGAAGGGCCCCGAGGGGTTCCTCGCCACGACCGTCCGCACGGGCGCCTCGATCGGCGCCAACGCCACGATCGTGTGCGGCACCACCATCGGCGCCCACGCCCTGGTGGGGGCCGGCTCGGTCGTCACCCGCGACGTGCCCGCCCACGCGCTGGTGGCCGGCAACCCGGCGCGGCCCATGGGCTGGGTGTGCACCTGCGGCACCCGCCTCGACGACCGGCTGGCCTGCCCGGACTGCGGCCGCCGGTTCGCCGCGGCCGCGGGCGCGGCCGGGGCGGCGGGCCTGGTCGAGACCGGCGGCGCGGGCGCCACGCCGGCCGGGCGGCGCTGATGGGCGGCCGCGGCGACGAGGTCGTCAACGTCTGCTTCCACGGCATCGGCATCCCGGGGCGGGCGCTGGAGCCGGGCGAGGACGCCTACTGGGTCACCGAGGACGCGTTCGGCGACATCCTCGACCTGCTGGCGGCGCACCCGGAGGTCCGCATCAGCTTCGACGACGGCAACGCGTCCGACGTCGCGATCGGCCTGCCGGCCCTGCTCGCCCGCGGGCTCCGCGCCTCGTTCTTCCTGCTCGCCGGCCGGGTGGACCAGCCCGGCAGCGTCGGGGCCGCGGGCGTCCGGGCACTGGTCGAGGCGGGCATGGCGGTCGGATCGCACGGCATGGACCACCGGCCCTGGGCGGGGCTGACCGGCCCCGACCGCGACGTCGAGCTCCGGGTGGCCCGCGAGCGCCTGTCGGCCTGCGCCGGCGTCCCCGTCGACACCGCCGCCTGCCCGCTCGGGCGCTACGACCGCGCCGTCCTGGCCGACCTGAGGTCCCTCGGCTACCGGACCGTCTACACGAGCGACCGCCGCCGCAGCCGGGCCGGCGACTGGCTCCAGCACCGCTACAGCGTCCGTGCCGCCGACACGCCGGCCACGCTGCGGTGGGACGTGCTGGAACCGCCGGCCGCCGTCGAGCGCGGCCTGGCCGCCCTGAAGGGCAGGGTGAAGGCATGGCGGTGACGGGCCGACCCCGGGTGCTCGTCGGCTTCGCGGACGCGCTGGCCGCCATCGAGTCGGCGTGGAGCCTGCTCGACGACGGCTTCGACGTCGTCGCCTTCGCCCGCGCCGGCCGCCCGCCGGCGCTGGCCCGCGTGGCGGGGGTGCGGGTGGTGCCGGTCACCCCGCCGGAGCACGACGTCAAGGCCACGCTGGTCGACCTGCGCCGGCTGGTGCACGAGGTCGGCCCGGCCGCGGTGCTGCCGCTCGACGACCACGCCGTCTGGCTCGTCGACCGGCTGGCCGCCGACGACGTCACCGTTCCGGTCGCCGGGCCCACCGGGCCGCTGGCCGACCTGGCGCTCGACAAGCGGCTGCAGCTCGCCGCGGCGGCGGCCGCCGGCCTCGCCGTCCCGCCCACCGCCGCCGGCACCGCCGGCTCGCTCTGCCCGGCCGGCGGGGGGCCGTGGGTCGTGAAGTCGGCCCTGGCCGTGGCCGAGCGCGACGGCCGCCTGGCCCGCCCGGCCGGCGCCCGGGCGGCGACGCCCGCCGCGGTGGCGGCGGCAGCCGAGGCGATCGGCGGGCCGGTGCTGGTCCAGCCGGTCATCGACGGGGTGGGCGAGGGCGTGTTCGGCCTGGCCACCGTCCGGGGCGTCGAGGCCTGGAGCGCCCACCGGCGCGTGCGGATGATGAACCCGCGGGGCTCGGGGTCGAGCGCCTGCCGGTCGCTGCCGGTCGACGACGACCTGCGCGCCGCCGTGGCCCGCTTCGTGGCCGAGACCGGCTGGCGGGGGCTGTTCATGGTCGAGCTGCTGCGCGACGCCGCCGGGACCGCCTGGACGATGGAGCTCAACGGCCGCCCGTGGGGCAGCCTGGCGCTCGCCCGCCACCGTGGCTTCGCCTACCCGGCGTGGGCGGTCCGGCTGGCCCTCGAGCCGGGCTTCTCGCCCCCGGTCCCCGCGGCGCCGCCCGACGTGACCGCCCGGCACCTCGGCCGCGAGCTGGTGCACGTCGCCGCCGTGGCCCGGAGCGCGGCCCGGCACGACGGCGGCCCGCCGCTCGGCCGCACGCTGGCGGAGGTGCTGCGGGTCGGGCGAGGCGACCGCTGGTACAACTGGCGCCCGGGCGCCACCCGGGTGCTGGTGGCCGACACGGCCGCCACCCTGCGGGCGCAGCTCGGCCGCCGCCCCCGGCAGGACGGGGCGTGACCGTGGCGCACGTGCGGGCGGCCGCCCACATCCACTCCGACTGGTCGGACGACGGGAGCTGGACGCTCCCCGACCTGGCCGCGGCGTTCGCCGGCAAGGGCTACGACCTGCTGCTGATGTCGGAGCACAGCCGCGGCCTGACCGCGGACGTGTGGCAGGCGTTCCGGGCGTCGTGCGCCGAGGCCAGCTCGCCGGACCTGCTGGTGGTGCCGGGACTGGAGTACAACGACCCCGACAACGTCGTCCACATGCTGGTGTGGGGCGACGTCCCGTTCTACGGGGAGACGCCGGACATCGGGGCGATGCTGCCCGCGGTGGTGGCCGACGGCGGGGTGGCGGTGCTGGCCCACCCGTGGCGGCGGCAGGCGTTCGAGCGGGTGGGCGACGACTGGTACGCCCACCTCACCGCCGTCGAGCTGTGGAACCGCAAGTACGACGGCTGGGCCCCCAACCGGTCGGCGGCCGAGCTGGCGGGAGCCCACGGGCTGCCCGCGTTCGCGGGCCTGGACTTCCACCGGTCCCGCCAGTTCTTCCCCCTCGCCGTCGACGTCGAGGTGCCGGCCCCGGTGGCCGACGGCCTCACCCCCGAGGCGGTGGTCGAGGCCCTCCGGTCGCGCCGGTTCGTCTCCCGCTACCGCGGCCGCCCGGCCGGCGAGCTGGTCGACGGCCTGGCCGGGCAGGCGGCCGTCGGCGCCGAGGCGGTCCGCAAGGTGCTCGCCCGCGGCGCCCGCGCCCTCGGCCGCTGACCCGGCTCAGGGGCGGAACCAGGCCGAGCGGTGGGGGCGGCCGCCCGCGACCAGGTCACCGATCGTGGTGCCCCGCAGGTCGTGGGCCGCCAGGTTGGCGAGCACGTGGCCGACGATCTCGCCCCGCACGTCGCGCAGCGGGTCGGGGGTCTCGGGCTCCCGGGGGTCGCCCGCCAGGCCGTCGTGGAGCAGCACGATGCCGCCGGGGCGCAGGCGTTCCATCACCCGGTCGGCGACCCGGGCCGCGGGCTGGTCGACCCAGTCCTCGCCCTCGGCCGTCCACACCACCGGGACCAGGCCGGCCCGGCGGGTGGCGAGGTAGGTGCCGACGCTCTGCGAGCCGAACGGCGGCCGGAACCAGCGCACCGGCACCCCGGCGAGCGCCTCCAGGCGCGCCCGGGCGGCCGCCAGCGCCCGCCGCACCTCGCCCCGGTCGCCGCCGGCGGTGGTCAGGCGGCGGTGGTCGGGGCCGTGCAGGCCCACCTCGTGGCCGGCGTCGACGACCCGCCGCACCACCCCGGGGTGGCGTTCGGCCCGGTCGACCAGCATGAAGAACGTGGCCCGCGTGCCGCCGGCGGCGAGGGCGTCGAGCACCGCCGGGGTCACCTCGGGGTCGGGGCCGTCGTCGAAGGTCAGGCCGACCGCGGCGGGGCGGGCGGCCGTCGGGCGGGCGCCCGCCACCGAGCCGACCGGCGCCAGCACCGGGTCGGTGGCCCGGCGCACGGCCTGGCGGGTGGAGGGCGGCAACCTGTCGCGCACCTTCCAGAACGACGTGAGGGCGGTGCTCACCATGGACCTTTCCTGATCGTCGGGCTCCTTGACCACGCACTATGGGTCGGGCAAGCTGGCACCGGAGCGGACCGCTGGGATCCGCGGCAGGCCCGCCACCGGGTCGGCGTTGGGGGAGACATCCTCGGCCGGCTGGGCCTCAGACCTGCACGCGACCGGAGGGGTCCTCCGACATGACACCACTCGCCCGTCTCGGCCCTCGCGGCCGCCTGCTCGTGCTCGGCCTCGCCGCAGCGGCGCTGATCGTGCCGCTGGTGGTCGTGGACGTCGTGGGCAGCGATGCCGCCTCCGGTGCCGGGAACAGCCCGGAGCGCGGCAACGAGGCTGCCGCCCCCGCGGCGGAGACCGCCGGCGCCGCCGCGCCGGTCTCCGGCCCCCAGGGGCGCCGCGGGCCCCGGTGCTGGGGGCGGACGCAGTTCCGCTGGTGCAGGCCGGTCGTCCCGGCGACCGCGCCGCCCGCCACCGAGGCGGCCGCCGCGGCGGGAGCGCCCGCGGGTGGGCCCGTCGCCGACTACGTGCCCGGCGAGTTCCCCAACCCCGCCTCGACCGGCGTGCCCGCCGGCTGGCAGCCGGCCGCCGTCCACGAGGGCGACCTGTGGGTCTACGAGCCCGGGGCCGTGATCGAGGACATGCTGGTCACCGGGGCCATCCAGGTACGGGCCGAGAACGTCACCATCCGCCGCACGCGGGTGAAGGGCATCATCTGGAACCAGTACTCCGACAGCGAGCAGTTCGGCGGCCTGCTCATCGAGGACACCGAGGTCGGGCCGGACTCCGGCGTGATGACCGACTGGGGCCACGGCGCGGTCGGCACGGCGGGCTACACGGCGCGCCGCGTCGAGATCCACAACGTCACCGACGGGTTCCGGGTGTCCGGCGACGACATCCTCATCGAGGACTCGTTCGTCACCCTCGCCGTGGTCGACGGCGAGTGCAACCACCTCGACGCCGTGCAGGGCTACGGCGGCGGCAACAACGTCGTCGTCCGGGGCAACACCCTCGACGCCCGGGGGTACTGCTCGAACGCCTCGGTGTTCATGGCCGACAGCAGCCCCCACGCGGACGTGCAGGGCAACCTGCTGCTGGGCGGGACCTACTCGCTGCGGCTCAACCAGTTCGAGATCCCCGCGACGTTCGTGGCCAAGAACAACCGCATCGTCGACGGCTCGTGGCAGTACGGGGCCATGGACATCGTCGACAAGGGTGCGCTCAACTTCACCTGCGGCGGCAACCAGGTCGTGACCATCGACAGCAACTACCAGGTCACGGGCGTCGTGCGCGACCTCCCGTGCTGACCGGGCGGTAGTCGCCGGCGGGCGGGGGTGCGCCGTCACGACCGGGCCAGCCCGGCCAGCCGGCGCACCTCCGCGAAGTCCCGCACCACGCGGCGGAAGTGATCGCGACGGGCGCCGGCCCGCCGGCGGCCGGCCGGGCGAGGGTGGGCGGCGGCGAGCAGCGCCCAGCCGGCCCCCCGGGTCACGGCGAACGCCCACAGCAGCGCCCACG
Organism: Acidimicrobiales bacterium; assembly: GCA_035693765.1. GTDB lineage: Bacteria > Actinomycetota > Acidimicrobiia > Acidimicrobiales > VFJN01 > ZC4RG19. The sequence goes on along the minus strand of DASSGC010000668.1, from coordinate 5,482 downwards.
TCGCCCGGCCGGCGAGCGGCCCGTCGTTCTTGTGGGCGTAGCGCACCAGGCCGGCGTCGAGCAGCAGCTCGCGGCGGTGGTCGAGCTTGCGGCCGGCGGCGCCCGACTCGTGGACGATCTCGCCGACGGGCGCGAACCGCACGGCCCAGCCGGCCCGGCGGATCTGCCGGCACCAGTCGGACTCCTCGCCGCAGAAGAAGTAGCCGTCGTCGAGCATGCCGACGCCCTCGACCACCTCGCGCCGGACGGCCAGGTAGCAGCCGGTGACGACCTCGACGTCGCGCTCGCTGTCGCGCTGCCAGTCGGTCATCCGCTCCCGCCCGAACCACCGCGGCCGGGGGAGCTTGGCCAGCCCGGTGAGGGCCAGCAGCAGGTTGAGCACCGACGGATCGCGGAAGCAGGTCGGCTCGACGGAGCCGTCGGGGCGCAGCACCCGGCAGCCGACCGCGCCGACGTCGGGGTGGTCGTCGAGGTAGCGCACGGTGGCGGCCAGCACGTCGCCGACCACCACGGTGTCGGGGTTGAGCAGCAGCAGGTGGCGCCCGCCGGCGATGGCCAGGCCGGTGTTGCAGCCGCCGGCGAAGCCCAGGTTGTCGTCGTTGCGGACCAGCCGCGCGGCGGGGAACTCGGCGGCGACCATGTCGGCCGAGCCGTCGGCCGAGGCGTTGTCGACCACCACGACCTCGCCGGCGATGCCGTCCAGCCCGTCGAGCGTCGACCGCAGGCACTCCCGCAGCTCGTCGCGGGTGTTCCAGCTCACGACGACGATCGACAGGTCGGGCTGCTCGGCGGCCGGCGGCGCGGCCTGCGGCGCACCGGCGGGGCCGGGACCGGGTCCGGTCAGCACGGCAGCTCCAGGGCGTCGGCGACGCGGCGGCCCACGACCGGCCAGGTGAACCGCTGGGCGACCCCGGCGGCCGCGGCGCGGCCCATGGCGTCGGCGCGGTGCGGGTCGCTCAGCAGGGCGACCAGGGCGTCGGCCACGAGCCGGGGCTCGCGCCGGGCGGCCAGCAGCCCGGTCACGCCGTCGATGACGGCCTCCGAGCGGCTGCCCTCGTCGGTGCTCACCACCGGGACGCCCGCCACGCCCGCCTCCAGCACCACGTTCGGGAAGGCGTCGAAGCGCGACAGGATGGCGAAGCAGGTCGCCTGGGCGTACAGGCGCCGAAGCCGCTCGTCCTGGGCCGCATCGCGCCGGTCGAGCACGCCGACGATCTCGACGCCCGGCTCGGACCCGAGCGGCGGGGTGCAGCCGACCACCACCAGGCGGGCGTGGGGCACCCGGGCGCGGGCCAGCCGGAACGCGTCGAGCAGCAGCGGCCCGCCCTTCTGCTCCCAGTCGCGCCCGACGAACAGGACCACGGGCCGGAGCGGGTCGGGGGTGCGGGGCAGGGGATCGCTGAGGTTGGCACCGGCGCCCACCGCCACGACGCGGTCGGGATCGATGCCGTAGTCGTCGATCACGCTGCGCCGGGTCCACTCCGACAGCACGAGGATCCGCCGGCAGCCGTCGAACACCTCGCGCTGGCATTCCACCGCCTCGTCCTGCACGCGCCGCGACGCCCGGCTCACCGAGAACTCGCCGGCCGCCAGTGCCTGGACGACCGTGCAGTCGGTGATGCAGTGGACGGGCCGCTGTGGCCGCGCCCGGCTCGGGTCGGTCTGCGTGCCCACCTGCAGCACCGGCGCACCGGCCGGCAGGGCGGCCAGCCGCTCGGCGAGCCGCGTCGTGAGGGCCTCGAAGCCCCGGCGAGACCAGATCCAGTCCGGGGAGACCAGGGGCGTGCGGCGGTCGGCCCCGGCCCGGCCCAGGACGGCCCGGGCCCTGACCGCGCCGCGCAGCGCGTCCTGCCAGCGGAGGTCGCGGGTGGCCAGCGCGGTGACGGTGGCCCCCTGGGCGGCGAGCTGGTCGAACAGCCGGCGGCTCAGACCGCTGAAGGTGGCCGGGTCGAGCGGGTCGGTCGACGCCAGCGCCACGAGCGGCGCCTTGCCCTGCGTCCCCGCGGCCCGGCCGGTCGTCCCCAGCACCTCGGTCATCGGTCGCGCACCGCCGTCGTCGCCCGCTCCAGCACGTCGCGGACGGGCTTGGCCAGCCGGAAGGCGCCGTCCCGTGCCACCCGGGCGGGGTGGCGCACGCTCCGGTCGAACCAGTAGTCGGCCGCCGACTCGTCGGCGGGGTGGCGACCCAGGTCGATGGCGAACTCGTCGCGCAGGCGGGACACCGGGTAGCGCCGGCCCCGCACCCGGTTGGAGACGTTGTGCTCGTGGATCACCTGGAGCCACGACGGCCCGCCGGACACCTGCCGCACCGGGGCGATCCGGGCGGCGTCCTCGTGCTGGTTGCCCCACACCGAGCGGAAGCCGGCGGCCGGCTCGGCGAGGCTGATGAAGGCGTTCGACGGGTGCTCGTGCCGGTACAGGCGCCCCTTGTGCCACACGTAGCCGACCGGCAGGTTGAGGAACTCCCGCGGCCCGGGCCGGGCGGCGGTCCGCACCCGGGCCACGAAGTCGCGTCCGATGGCGTCGTCGTTGTCGAGCCGGGTCGTGATGAGGTGGTCGGCGCCGTCGAGGTGGGCGGCGATGGCGCCGTCATAGACCTCCGACGACGGCCGGCCGATGAACACCGGGGTGAACACCGGCCAGCGGGCGTAGTCGGCGATGCGTGAGCGGAACGGCTCCGGGGTGTCCTCGTCGAAGAACACGAGCCACCGGAAGTCGTGGCTCGTCTGACCGTGGACCGACGGGAAGCAGTACCGGTCGAACAGGTCGAACCGGTGGGCCAGCCAGTCGGTGTCGTGGGGCCCGATGATCCACCGCACGTTGAACCGCGTCAGGACGAGGTGGGTCGTGCCCGGGGTGGCGCCGGTCATCAGGCCCTCGCCGTGGGGCCGTAGACCTTGTCGCCCCGCACGATCCGGACGAGCGCCCTGACCTGGACGACGGCCTTCCAGGCCACGTACCAGGGCGCGGTGACGAGGGCGAGCCAGGTCCGCGGCCCGGCCCTGCCCTGGACGAGGCCGGTGACGAGCGTCAGCCCCACCGCCACCAGGCCGGCGGCCAGCACGCCGGCCACCACCCAGGCGCCGGCCAGGGCGGCGAGCCCGGCGCCGAGCACCAGCGACAGCACGGCCAGGGCGAACGGCGGCGTGGCCAGGAACCAGGCGGCCTCGAGGCAGGCCAGGTCGCGCTGGCGGAACGCCCGGGCGAGCAGCCGGGGCACGTGCGTGCGGGCAGCCGACATGCGCCCGGCCTCGTAGCGGATCTTCTGGCCGCCGAACGCGTCCCAGGTGGGGGCGCCGTCCGAGCGCAGGCGGGCGGAGTCGACGTGGCGGCACCGGACGCCGTCGAGCAGCAGGTCGATGGTGAAGAACAGGTCCTCCGACGCCGGGGCGTGGAAGGTGTGGCCGAGCGCCACCTCACGCCGGATGGCCATCCCGGTGCCGCGCAGCCGCACCGACACCCCCAGCCGGTCCCGGCCCCGGGGGATGGTGATGCCCTGGAGCGTGAAGGCGGCCAGCGAGGCCTCGGCGGCCAGGCTGGTGCCCCGGGCGCTCTCGCTGCGGGCCTGGACGGCGGGGGCGCCGGTGGCGAGCATGCGCTCGCAGGCGTCGTAGAACCCGGGCTCGATCACGGAGTCGGCGTCGAGCATCACCACGGCGTCCCACTCGATGCCGCGCGCCCGGTCCAGCCCGGCCTGGCGGGCGGCGGCCCGGCCCGGCTCCTCGTCGGGCCCCCGCTCCAGCACCAGGGCGCCGAGGCCGCGGGCGATCTCGGCGGTGGCGTCGCTGCAGCGGTCGGCCACCACGAGGACGGTGTCGTCCTCGCGCCGCTCGGCCATGATGGCGGCCAGGCCCCGGGCGATGACGGCCTCCTCGTCGTGCGCGGGCACGAGCGTGAGGAAGCGGATGCGGTCACCGGCCCGGGAGCGGGGCTCGCGGTAGAGCAGCGACGCCGCGGCCAGCAGCCCGAGGTGGGCGGCGGCGGCGAGGCCGGGGAGGCCGACGATCACGGCCACGACGGTGAGGACGGTGGTCATGCGGGGGTGAGCCTCGTCATCCGGATGGCCAGGTCGTCGTCGACCGGGCGGGGCCGCCAGGTGAGGCGGGTGGACTCGATGCGGGCGATGCGCCAGGCGGCCCCGATCAACCCGAGCAGCACGAAGAGCAGGCCGGCCACCATCCGGAAGGCCAGGGCGTCGAACGTGATGAAGCTGGTGATGACCACGAACATCGAGGCGGCCAGCGCCCGGCCCAGCTCGCCGAGCTTGGTGAGGCCGGCCAGCCTGGCCATGCGGTACACGCTGCGGGCGGTGAACAGCCCGATCAGGAACATGACCGACATCGCCACCAGCCCGATGAGCCCGGTCTCGATGAGCGTCCCGAGGTACTGGTTGTCGAGGTAGAAGTAGATGCGGGGATCGAAGGTGCCGAGGCCGTGGCCGAACCACGGCTTCTGGCCGAACATCTCGCCGACCTTGACGTAGTCCATGGTGCGGCCCGTGTAGCTCGGGTCGTTGAACATGTTCACGAACATGCCGCGGATGGTGCCGAGCAGCCCGTCGACGAGGAACTTCATGATGACGAGGTAGAAGAGCACGGACTTGAGCGCCTTCTTCTTGCGGGGCCACGACCAGCCGCACCACATCATGAGGGTCCCGCACACCACGCCGAGGATGGCCGAGCGGGCGAGCGAGAGCGGCACCGCGAACCCGATGACGCCCAGGCACAGCCAGCGGAAGCGCTTCTCGTCCTCGGCCGCGGTCAGCGCCAGGTGGAGCGCGATCGGCAGGATCATGGCCAGCACCACGCCGAACTCGATGGGGTGCGACGCGGTGGCCACCACCCGTCGCAGACCGGCCCGTTCCTCCAGCGCGAACTCCGCGGTGGGCGGGATGGCGAGCGACAGCCCGGGGATGCGGACGAACTTGGCCACGTCGATGGCCGTGTAGAACTGCAGGATCCCGGCCGTGGCGAACAGGGCGGCCACGTTGACCAGCCGCTTCACCGCCGTGTTGAGCTGCTCCAGCGAGGGGATGCCGTCGGCCGTCAGCATCGCCACACCGGCGAAGCCGAGCATCGCCATCACCGTGCGGTCGGCACCGCTCACCTCGATGCCGGTGAGGGGGCGCAGCGCCCCGGCGGCGAACCCGGCGAACATCGCCATCACGAACGCGACGACCGCCCAGCGGACGGGGTTGAAGCCCCAGGCCATGCCGCCCGGCAGGAACCGGGCGACCGCCCACCAGGCCAGGCAGGCCAGCGCCACCATGTTGGCCGGACCGCCCGCCGCCCCGAGGGGGCCGATGACCAGCGGGGAGGGGATGATCAGCAGGACGGCGATGTAGGCGCCGGCCATCCACGCCGGATCGAGCTTGGCCCGGACGGCGAAGAGGTTGGGGCGGACTGCGGTGCGGTAGAGGCCGGCAGGGAAGACGGTGGCCGTCATGGCCAGGTGGCGTGCGGGGCGTCAGCTGCCTTCTCGT
>DASSGC010000667.1:0-11324 GCA_035693765.1 Acidimicrobiales bacterium | reverse complement strand
CTACCACTCGGTCTCGGTCGACTTCGAACCGGCCAACCCCCTGTCGCGACCCTTCTGGCTCGGGGCCGGCTTCCGTCCGACCGGCCACGCCGTCGCCCGCAGCATCCCGCCAATCACCCAGCCGGGGTGAGGCCACGCGTGGCCGGCCCGTGATCAGGCTGGACGCCACCAGGCGCCGCGCGGCGACGGTCGCGTCGGGCCGACGAGAGGAGTGCTCATGACGTACCCAGAGCGTGTGCGGCAGGGGGAGGGATGGCTCCTGTTCGCTGCGGTGGTGCTGGTCACCGCCGGGATCATGCGGGTGCTCGATGCCCTGTGGGCGTTCGACAAGGACGACGAGATCCCCGAACGGCTGCAGGTGCTGGTCTGGGACGACAACCTGGCGGCCTACGGCTGGCTATGGCTGATCGTCGGCGTGCTGCTGATCGCCGCGGGGTTCGGGGTGCTCAGCGGCGCGTCGTGGGCGCGGTGGTTCGGCATCGTGATGGCCGCGCTGTCCGGCATCACCGCGTTCCTGTGGATCTACGCCTACCCGATCTGGGCGCTGGTCGGCTCCCTCATCGCGTTCCTCGTCATCTATGCCCTGGCCACCTACGGCGGGCGTGAGGCCGGCGACGTCACCTGAGGTCGCCGGTCGGGCCTGTCAGCCCGCCGATGCGGCGGCGGGCTGACGGGCTCACACGCCGTCCAGCTCCGACCCCCGCGCGGGCGGCTACCCGCCGAGGACGTTCCACTGGTCGATCACCCACCGCCATGTGCCGTCGGGTTGCCGGCGAGCGATCTCGGCGGTCACGCCGCCGTCGTCGAGACGGGTCGAGGTCAACGCCAGATCACCGACTCGGAGGATCGGCTGCTGACGTCCGAGGTTCAGCGTCACACCGGACGTGACGAAGTCCTCCAAGACCTGTCGCACCGCTGCGCTCCCCGTCGCCACCCGGCCCGGCGCACAGGCCAGCGCCGCGTCCGGCTCGAAGAGCGCCATCAGACCGTCGACGTCGCCCGCGTTCACCCTCTCCACGAAGAAGCGTTCGAGGTGCTCGGGCTCGGACGCGGGCACACGATCATGGTTGTCCACACGCGATCCCTTCTGCCGGCCGCTGTGGCCAGACCGTATCGTGGGCACCTGGTGGGGCCCGGCAGGCCCACCGTTCGTGCGTCCGAACAGCAGGAACTACCGTCTTCCGGTGTCGCAGTCGGTGTGGCTGACGCGTCTGCCGCAGCTTCATGCCCCGTACCGTTCCGAAGGACCCCGCAGTGCCTGAGCACACGAAGCGGTCGTCGTGCCACGCCGACTCGGATGCGTAGCGTCGTCATCGACACCGACCCCGGGATCGACGACGCGCTCGCGCTGTACCTGGCGCTGTCGTCGCCGGAGATCGAGGTTGTCGGCCTCACGACGACCTTCGGCAACACCTACGTCGACACCGCCACTCGCAACGCCCGTGCGCTCCTCGAAGCTGGCGGACGTCCCGAGCTTCCGGTCCATCGGGGAGCCTCGTCGCCACTTGCCGGTGCGTACCGCGGTCCCGTTCCGCAGGTGCACGGGCCCGGCGGCCTCGGCTACGCCACCCGGGTGGACGCGTCCGCACCAGCCAGCACCATGGCTGCCGCGGAGTATCTCGTGCAGACGATCGCCGACCGACCGTCCGACCTCACCATCCTCGCCCTCGGTCCGCTCACCAACCTGGCGCTGGCCACCCGCCTGCAGCCGGACATCGTGCATCACGTCGCAGAGGTGGTCGTCATGGGAGGCAACGCACTCTGCCCTGGCAATGCGACCCCCGCTGCGGAAGCCAACTTCTGGCACGATCCTGAGGCTGCCGATCTCGTCCTCGGCCTGCCGTGGAAGGTGACCATGGTGGGACTCGACGTGACGGAGCAGGTCGTCCTGCCGACCGCCCGATTCGACGCCCTCGCGTTCAGAACGGCGGCTGCGACCGCCCTCCTCCCCGATCTGCTTCGTTGGTACGGCGAGTACTACGGGCAAGCGAACGGCATCGATGGCGTGTTCCTGCACGACCCCGCCGCGGTCGCCTACATGATCGAGCCCGAGCTGTTCACGAGTGAGGATTGGCCGATCCGAGTCGAGACACAAGGGATCAGCCGCGGGAAGTCGTGGCCCCGATCTTCGGTCACCGACCAACTCGCGAGCGAGTGGGACGATCGACCTGACGTCCAGGTCTGCACCGGGGTCGACTCGGACGGGGTCGTCAACCTGTTCTGCGACCGCCTTCGCCAACGAGCGAGACCGCTGGCTACGAGCTGACCGCCGAGCCCCGCGTCACCTTCACCGAGCAGGTGCACGCTGGTGTGTGGCAGTGCCCACAGCCCAGGGCCCGGCTCAGCGTGACGGCCAGCAGTGCGCCGGTGAGCAGCATGATGCCGGCGACCATGCCCTCGACGAGGAGCGTGTCGGCGAGCCACGGCCCGGCCAGCAGGGTGCCGGCAAGCCATGCGCCGCCGCCGACCCCGATGACGACGAGCGTGACGAAGACGACCCGCGCCAGCACGGGGCTGCGGATGGTGCAGACGTGTTCGGTTGCGCCGGCCAGACCGGAGGTTGTGGGTTTCGTCGCAGTCATCAGGACCACCTCCTGTCGGACTACGGATTCGTGCGGCGGGCTCGACGTGGGGCGAGCCGGGCCCGATCGCGGCTGGCGGCCAGCTGGTCGACGGCGCGGCGGACCTCACGGTCGGTCGTCCGTCCTTGCACCTCGGCCCAGACGCAGACCGCCACGCACGCGACGAACAGGAAGCCGGCGGCGGTTGCCCAGGCGTCGTGTCCCCAGCCGAAGACGAGGAGCAGTCCGAGGAGCACGGCTGACAGCCCGATCGCAGTCCACATGATCCTGCGGGGCGTCACACGCGTCGGCCCGGACGTGGCGGTTGTGGCGTGGGCATGGCGTTGCGAGCGCATGATCGATCAGCTCCTCAGGGCGCCAGAAGCCTGGCGGTCGGGCGGCTCGTGGTCGGCACCGACCTCGACAACCGGATCGACAGCGCGGGGGGCCTGGCGTTCGGGCAGCGGCGGCGGGGCGAAGCGCCGCAACCGGTTGGCGTTGGTGACGACCGACAGCGACGACAACGCCATGGCGGCGGCGGCGATGACCGGGCTGAGCCGGATCCCGAAGAACGGATAGAGGGCGCCGACCGCGATGGGGATGCCGACGGAGTTGTAGACGAAGGCCAGGAAGAGGTTCTGGCGGATGTTGCGCATCGTGGCCCGCGACAGGCGGATGGCGGTGACGAGCCCGGACAGTGCTCCGGACACGAGCGTGACGTCGGAGGACTCGATGGCGACGTCGGTACCGGTGCCGATGGCGGAGCCGACGTCGGCCTGGGCCAGCGCGGGGGCGTCGTTGATGCCGTCGCCGACCATGCCGACGACGCGGCCCTCGTCCTGCAGGCGGCGTACCTCGTCGGCCTTGTGCTCGGGGAGCACCTCGGCCAGCGCCCGGCCGATGCCGACCTGGCGGGCGACGGCGGCCGCGGTCCGCCGGTTGTCGCCGGTGATCATGACGACCTCGATGCCCAGGCCCTGGAGGGCGGCGACGGCGGTGACCGAGTCGTCCTTGAGGGTGTCGGCCACGGCCACGACACCGGCGGGCCGGCCGTCGACGGCCACGAGCATCGGGGTCTTGCCGTCGGCGGACAGGCGCTCGGCGTGCGCGCCGAGCGGTGCCGGGTCGATCGCGGCGGCGGTCAGGAGCCGCCGGTTGCCGACCAGCACCTCGTGGCCCTCGACCGTGGCCCGCACGCCCTGGCCGGTGACCGAGTCGAACCCGGTGGGCTCGGGCAGCTCCAGGCCTCGCTCGGCGGCGCCGGCCACGACGGCGGCGCCGAGGGGGTGCTCGGAGGACCGCTCCGCGGCCGCGACGAGTCGCAGCAACTCGTCCTCACCGAACAGGCCGGTGGCGGCAACGTCGGTGAGGGCGGGAGCGCCGCGGGTGAGGGTCCCGGTCTTGTCGAGCACGATCGTGTCGAGCTTGTGGGCCGTCTCGAGCGCCTCGGCGGAGCGGATCAGGATGCCGGCCGTGGCCCCCTTGCCGGTGCCGACCATGATCGACAGCGGCGTGGCCAGGCCGAGCGCGCAGGGGCAGGCGATGATCAGCACCGCCACTGCCGAGACGAGCGCAAAGGTCAGGGCCGGGTCGGGGCCGACGAGGAACCAGGCCACGAACGTCCAGATGGCCACGAGGACGACGGCGGGGACGAAGTAGCTCGACACGAGGTCGGCGAGCCGCTGTATCGGGGCCTTCGACGCCTGGGCCTGCTCGACCAGGCGGATGATCTGGGCGAGCATCGTGTCCGCGCCGACCTTGGTGGCCCGGTAGCGGAAGGCGCCGGTCTGGTTGATCGTGGCACCGACGACGGTGTCGCCGGGCCGCTTGGTCACCGGGATGGGCTCGCCGGTGATCATCGACTCGTCCACCGCGGAGGAACCGTCGGTGACCTCCCCGTCGACCGGGACCTTCTCACCGGGCCGGACCACCACGATGTCGCCCGGCACCACGTCCGCCACCGGGATCTCCGCCTCGATGGCGCCCCGCATGACGTGGGCGGTCTTGGCCTGCAAGCCGATGAGCTGGCGGATGGCCTCGCCGGTGCCGGCCTTGGCCCGGGCCTCGAGCAGGCGGCCCAGCAGGATGAGCGTGATGATCACCCCGACCGCCTCGTAGTAGACCTCGCGCACGTCGGAGGGCAGCAGGCCCGGGGCCACGGTCACCACCAGGCTGTAGCCGAACGCCGCCAGCGTGCCAAGGGTGATGAGGGTGTTCATGTCGGCCGTGCGATGCCACAGCGTGAGCCATCCGCTGCGGTGGATCGGCCACCCCGTGTAGAGCATCACGGGGGCGATCAGCGCGAGCTGCACCCACCGGTCCAGCAGGAGCTCCGGCACCCAGGTGGCGTCGAAGACCTCGTGCGCCATCACCGAGAACGCGACGGGGGCCGACAGCACTGCGCCGACGATGACCCGGCGGGTCAGGTCGGCCACCTCCGCGCGCCGCGCCGTGGCCTCCGGGTCCTCGTCCACCGACTCCGCCGCGGCCCGGCCGGCCGGCTGCGGCTCGTGTGCCGGCTCGGGACGGGCCGACTCCGGTTCGTCCAGCTCGGCAGCCGTCATCGCGTCGGACGCAGGCAGGTGTCCGTTGCCGACGACGACAAGGGTGCCGTGCACCATGTTCATCCCGCAGGCGAAGCCGAACTCGCCGGCCCGCTCCGGCGTGAGCTCCACGGTCGTGGTGGCGAAGGCCGGCAGCGAGCGGTTGATGCCGAAATCGGAGAACACCACCCGTGACGTGCAGTCACCACCCTCCTGGCGGTCGAACACCAACCGGACCGGCACCCCCGCCTCCACCTCGATCCGGTCGGGGGCATAGCCGCCCTTCACGGTGACCCGTACCTCCTGGGCCCCGCCGTGCAGCTCCGCGCGCCTGGCCTGCCGGGCGCCGAAGAAGAACCGCCACAGCACCACGCTGAGGACGGTGGCGACCAGGACGACGATGGCGTCGGCGATGCTCATGGGTGTCCTCCGGTGGTGACGCACTCCTCCGACGGTGCGGCGGCCCGGGACGGGCCGGGCCCGCAGGGGTGGTGGCGGCAGCCGAGCGCGCCACGCATGGCGGCGCTCAGCTCCTCGCCGACGTGGTCCCGGCAGACCCAGCCCCCGGCACCCAGCCCCAGCGCCCGGGACCGGTAGGCGCGGTCGGGTTCGGGGCCGACCACGACGACCCGACCCGCGGGCAGCGCGCGCAGGGCCGCCCGGCAGCAGGCGGGGAAATCGACCGAGTCGACCACCACCAGCGCCGGGTGGGCCCGGGCGACGGCCTCTGCCACCATCTCGCCGTCGGCGGGTTGCTCGACGCGCCAGCAGCCGTGCTCGGACGCCAGCAGCTCGCAGGTCCAGCGACGCATCACCGGGTGGCGGATGGCGACCAGGACGGTGGGGCACTGATCACAGACGGGGCAGGGCTCGCCGGATCGGCCTCGTCGGCTGGGTTCACGGTCGTCGGCCACGCCACCAATCGTGACGGAACGCTCGCCCGGGGCCATCCGGCGCGACTACTGATTCCGATCTGCGGGTTCACCACCCGCCGGCTCGCGCCGGCACCCGCCCTGGCCGGCGGCTAGGAGGCCGAGCGGATAGGGCGCTCGCCACGGCCTACGCGTGGCGATTTGGCATGAAAGCACCAGCTCCACAGCTCGGCCGGCAGGCAACGCAGCACGGTGACACGCTCCGGCGTGACCTATCCGCTCGGGTCCTAAGGGCCGACCTCCTCGTCCCGGTCGAGCAGCCCGTGCTCACGGGCGTACCGCACGAGGTCGGCCCGGCCCCTGAGGCCGAGCTTCTGCTGGACATGGGCCCGGTGGGTCTCGACCGTCCGCACGGACACGAACAGCTCGGCGGCGACCTGGGCATTGGTGTTCCCGAGGGCGACCAGGCGCAACACCTCGAGCTCGCGGTCGGACAGTTCGCCGCCGGGCCCGGCCACGCGCCCGGCGCCGCTCGGGCCGAGCAGGGCGGCGCCGAGCCGGGGGTGCACGTACTGCTCACCGGAGGCGACCTGGCGGATGGCCAGCACCAGCTCGACGTCTGCCGCGTCCTTCACCAGGTAGCCGCGTGCTCCGACGTCGAACGCCTTGCGGAGGTAGGCGACGTCGTCATGCACGGTGAGCACGAGGACGGCCGTCTGCGGGCTCACCCGCACGACCCCGCGTGTCGCCTCGATCCCGCTGGTCCCGGGCAGGCCGAGGTCCATCACGAACACGTCGGGCCGCTCGGCGCGTGCCAGGGCGACGGCCTCCTCGGCGGTCCCGGCCTCACCGACCACGTCGACGTCCGCCTCGTCAGCCACGATGCGGCGCAGGCCGCTGCGCACGACGCTGTGGTCGTCGCACAACGCGACCCTGATCACCTCGCCGGCGGCTCGGCGGCGCTCAGGCATCGGGTTCGATCCCGGGGGTCGTCCCGGTCGGGGGGCGGGGAACGTCGAGCGTCACCGTGGTGCCACGCCCGGGGGCGGACTCGATCTGTGCCCGGCCCCCGGCCAGGGCGGCCCGCTCGATCATCCCGGCCAGCCCGAGCGAGCGCAGGTGGGACTGGCGGACCTCGAACCCCTTCCCGTCGTCACGGACCAGGGCACGTGCCGCCCGACCGTCGACGGCGATCTCGACCCGTGCGGCGGAGGCGTCGGCGTGGCGGGCGACGTTCGTGAGGGCCTCCTGCACGACCCGGTAGACCACCGTCTCGAGTTCGGGCGGCAGGCGGCTGTCGTCGTCGAGTCCGTCGACCGACACCTCCACGGGAACGCCGTCGCGTTGGCCGAGCTCGCCGGCCAAGCGCCGCACCGCGGCCACGAGGCCGATGTCGTCGAGCAGCGTCGGGCGCAGCTCGAACGCGAGCCGGCGCACCTCGTCGAGCGCCTGGGCGACGAGTGCCCGCACCTCGCCGGTGCGGGCACGGGCCTCGGCGACGTCGGGAACGTCGTCCACCAGGGAACCGTCGACCAGGCGCAGTCCGAGAAGCACCGACGTCAGGGACTGGCCGATCTGGTCGTGGAGGTCCCGCGCCACCCGGGCCCGCTCGGACTCCTGGGCGTCGATGACCCGAGCGAGCATCTCCCGGTGCGCCCTGGCCCGCTCCTCGGCGGCGGCCAGCTCACGCTCGGTCGAGACGAGCAGCGCGGCCTCGATCGCCGCGGCGGCGAACGCGGCCAGGGTGACCACGAGGCGCTCGTCGACATCGTCGAAGGCCCCGCCGCCGTCCTTCTCGGTGACGTAGAGGTTGCCGAAGCGGCGGTTCCCGACCCGGACCGGCACGCCCAGGAAGCTGCGCATCCGCGGATGATGGGCCGGGAGACCGCACGACCGGGGGTCGGCGCCGAGGTCGGCGAGGCGGATGGGCCCGTCGGCGACGATCACCTCGCCCAGCAACCCACGCCCCTGGGGAAGCCCACCGATCCGGGCGACGGTCTCGGCGTCCATCCCACACTGGACGAAGCGCTCGATGCGCCCGTTGGCGTCGTACACGCCGAGCGCCGCGTAGCGGGCCCCGGCCACCTCGGCCGCGCAGCGCACCATGCGATCGAGGATCTGGTCGGGGTCGTGCTCGGCCGTCAGCTCGAGGCCACCGCGCAACAACGCCTCGACACGGCCCTCGGGATCACCCCTCGGCTCACGGGCGTCCATCGACGACATCGCGTCGTAGATCGTACGACATGGCACCTGCCGTGAGCCCGGCGATCGGTAGTCGACCGCTGCCCGATTCCGTAGCTCCCCCGGATGGCGTCGCCCGGCCGGTGGCCGAGGATGCCAGCAGAGACCAGCGAGGGTCAGGAGCACACCGTGAACCACCAGCAGATGATCAAGCCGATGCTGATCGGCCTCGCCCTCTTCGCGGCACTCGGCCTGGCCGGACTCCCCGTCCTCGACTACGTGCCGCTGCTCCTCGTCGTCGCCTGCCCGGTGATGATGCTGCTCATGATGCGGGGCATGGCGGGCCACGCCGAGGGCGACGGCCGGGGCGACCACACCCGCGCCGGCCGCGACCGGCGCGACGAGCCGTGAGCCCCCGCAGCGCCGGGCTCGGCGCCCCGGCCGGCCGCGTGGCGCCGTCCTGGTGGGAGGTCGGGGGCTGAGCCCATGTCGCGCACCGTGCCGCTCGCCCGCCGCAACCTGCTCGCCGACCCGCGCCGGCTCGTCGCCAGCGCGGCCGCCGTGGGGATGGCGATCATGCTGATCCTGCTGTCGGACGGGCTCTGGGCGGGCGTCAAGGCCAACGTCACGACCTACGAGGACAACGCGGGCGCCGACCTCTACGTCGCCCAACCCGGCACCCGGAACTTCTTCGGCGCCGTCAGCGAGATCCCGGCCTCGACGGTCGACGAGGCCGGGGCCGACCCGGCCGTGGAGTGGGCTGCGCCCGTGCGGGGCTTCTTCTCGATCCTCCAGCTGCACGAGCGCAAGGAACCGGCGTACGTGATCGGCTCGGGCCCGGGCGATCACGGCGGGCCGTGGAGGCTGGGCAGCGGGCGGGCACCCGAGCGCGACGACGAGGTCGCCATCGGGCGGGTCATGGCCCGGCGCCACGGCCTGGCGGTGGGCGACTCGATCGACGTCATGGGGCAACGCTTCCGGATCGTGGGCACGACCGCCGACGCCTTCATGTTCTCGTTCGTGTTCATGACCCACGCCGCCACGGACCGGCTGCTGCAGGCGGACGGCACGACCAGCTTCGTGCTGGTCGCCACCGACGACCCCACCGGGGTGCGCCGTCGCCTCGAACGCAGTCTGGGCCTCACGGTGCTCGACCGCGACCAGCTCGCCCGCAACGACCTGGCGTTGATGGCCCGCGCCTACGACGTTCCCCTGAAGGTCATGCGGGGGGTGGCCTTCGCGGTCGGCAGCCTGGTGATCGCGCTCACCACCTACACGGCGATCGCCGAGCGGCGCCGCGAGTACGGCATCGTCAAGGCCATCGGCGCCCGCGGTCGGCGCCTCCTGGGCCTCGCCCTGGCCCAGACCATGATGGTCGCATCGGCCGGCCTGCTCGCCGGGGGCCTGCTGTTCCTCGCCGGCCGGAGCATCATCGGCTGGGTCCGGCCGCAGTTCGTCATCGTGACGACCGCCGGCGGGATCACCCGCGTCGTCGTCGCCGCGGTGCTCATGGCCCTGGTCGCCGCCATCCTGCCCGCCCGCCGGCTGGCCGCCCTCGAGCCGGCGACCGCCTACCGAGGAGGGTGACGCCGTGACCGGTCGTGTCTCCCTGGCCCGCAGGAACCTCTTCCAGGACCGCCGCCGTGCCCTGCTGGCCATCTCCGGCGTCGCCGCCTCGCTGGTCCTCGTGCTCGTCCTCGACGGCATCTTCGCGGGGGCCATGCACCAGGTCACCGCCTACATGCGCGAGTCGCCCGCCGACGTGTTCGTGTCCCAACGGGACGTGCGGACCATGCACATGAGCGCATCGGTCATCCCCCCCGACACCGTCGACGCCGTCCGCGCCGTCGACGGGGTGGCCTGGGCCGAGGCGCTGCGCTACACGACCAGCATCGTCGACACCGGCGAGGCGTCCCAGCTCACCTACGTGTTCGGCTACGACGTCGCCACCGGGCGCGCCGGGCCCCACCGGCTCGCCGCCGGCCGGGCACCCCGCAGCGGGGACGCCCTGGTCGACGACGTCGTCGCCGACGAGCTCGGCGTCCGGGTCGGCGACACCGTCACGATTCTGGGCGCGCCCTTCCGGGTGAGCGGCCTGTCCACCAACGGCACCAACATCGTCAACACGACCACCTACATCACCACCGGCGACTTCGCCCGCCTGCGCGGCGACGGCATCGCCTACGTCCTCGCCGGCGCCGACGACGGCGTCACACCGGGGCAGCTCGCGGCCCGGCTCGACGACGCCCTCCCGGACCTGACCGTCCAGACCACCGCCGAGTTCGCCCGCCAGGAAGGCGGCCTCGTACGCGACATGGCCGCCGACATCATGCAGATCATGACCGTCATCGGCTTCGTCATCGCCCTCGCGGTCACCGGGCTCACCCTGTTCGCGGCCACCCTCGCCAAGATGCGGGAGTACGGCGTCGTCAAGGCGCTCGGCGCCAGCCGCACCCGCCTCGCCGCCATCGTCCTCGCCCAGGCCGCGTGGTCGATCACCGTCGCCCTCGTGATCGCGGTCGGCGTCGCCACCGTCCTCGGCGCCGCCCTCGGCTCAGTGACGCCCAACATCCAGGTCGCCCTCGAAACGTCATCCATCGTCCGGACCGCAGCGGGAGCGCTGCTCGTGGGCGGGCTCTCGTCGCTGCTCCCGCTCCGCCGGGTGGTCGGGGTCGACCCGGCAACCGCGTTCAGGAGGCCCTGACATGACCACCCCCACCGCGCCGCACGCGGATGTGGCCCCCGCCGTCTCCGTGCGCCGGCTCACGAAGACCTTCGGCGCGGGCGACATCGCGGTCCACGCCGTGCGCGACATCGACCTCGACGTCGCCCGAGGCGAGGTCGTGCTGATCATGGGCCCCTCGGGCAGCGGCAAGACCACCCTGCTCCTGATGCTCGGCGCCATGCTGCGGCCCACGAGCGGCTCGGTCACCCTCGGCGGCGTCGACCTCGCGACGGCCCACGAGCGGCGCCTACCTGCGCTGCGGGCCCGGCACCTCGGCTTCGTCTTCCAGGACTTCAACCTCCTCGGTGCGCTGACCGCCGCCGAGAACGTCGAACTGGCGGCCAACCTCGCCGGGACGACCGGACGCGAAGCCCGAGAGCGGGCCGCCGAGCTCCTCGATCGGGTCGGGCTGGCCCACCGGATCGACCACCGCCCTGATCAG
>DASSGC010000666.1:0-3514 GCA_035693765.1 Acidimicrobiales bacterium | reverse complement strand
TGATGGGCCGGGGCCAGGGCTACCGGCTCTACGACCTGCCGGACCGTCCGGTCTGGTCGTCCGAGGAGGTCGGCGGTGCGCTGGCGGCCCGCATCGACGGGTTGGGCGCGCCCCACGTCGCGGACACCCGGCGGTCGCCCGCGTGACCGGCGGTCCTGCCGGTGTCGCGTCCCTGGCGCGCCTCGGCGGCTCCCGGGACCCCGCCCGGGCCGGCGAGGAGCCCGGCCGGCAGCTCGACCGTGGCGGTGACGCCGCGGCCGTGACCGCTCTCCAGGCCGATGGTGATGCCGTGGCGGGCGGCCAGGCTGCCCGCCACGTAGTGGCCGAGGTACGTCGAGGGGGCGACCGTGAAGCTCTCCGCGCCGGCGAGGCGGCGGTTGGCCGCGGCGACCTCGCTGGGCGCCATGCCGCGGCCGGCGTCCCTGATCGTGATCGTGTAGTGGGTGGGCCGCCGCCGGCCCGTCACGTCGACCGACATCTCCCGGGCGGAGAACACCAGCGCGTTCTCGATCAGCTCGGCGAGCAGGTGGGCCAGGTCGGCGGCGGCGGAGCCGAGCACCGCGGCGGGATCGACGCCCCGGATCGCGACGCGCTGGAAGTCCTCGACCTCGCTCAGCGCGGCCCGGATCACCTCGCTGATGCGGAGCGGCACGGTCCACTGGCGGGCGGGGGCGACGCCCGCCAGCACCAGCAGGCTCTCGGCGTTGCGGCGCATGCGGGTGGCGAGGTGGTCGAGCCGGAACAGGTTCGCCAGCGCGTCGGCGTCGGGCTCGTGGGCCTCGAGCTGGGTGATGAAGTCGAGCTGGCGGCGCAGCAGGTTCTGGCTGCGCCGGCCGAGGTTGACGAAGCTGTCGGCGATGTTGCGGCGCAGGACGGCCTGCTCCACGGCGAGGCCGAGCGCCGTGACCTGCACGCGGTTGAGCGCGTCGGCGACGTCGGCCACCTCGTCGCGGGTGGTCACCGCCACGTGGTCGATCTCGGGCATGTCGACGTCCTCGCCCAGCGGCCTCTGCAGGACGCCGGCGACCGCACCGGGCAGGTGGCGCCGGGCCATGTCACGCGCCTGCCCGGTGAGCGACCGGAGCGGCCGGGTGATCGAGCGCGAGACCAACCACGTGAGCACCGTCGCCGCCAGCAGCGTGGCCAGGGCGAGCGCCACCAGCCAGCGCTGGCGCGCCTCCGCCGCACGGTTGAGATCGGCCGCCCGTCCGGAAACGGCGTCGCCGACGGCGTCCTGGTACGCCACGAACCCCGCCGTGAACGGACCAGCCGCCCCGCCGGTGGCGGCCGAGCTGAGGTCGACCCTGCCCGTGGCGACGGCCTCGTCCAGCAACGCGGTCATCCGGTCGACGAGGTCGTCGTCGACGGTGCGGTCGGCGATCTCGGCGTGGATCCCGGTGCCCGAACGCAGCTCCCGCATCTGGCGGTCGAACCGCGAGCGCAGCCCGGCGATGGCGGTCAGCTCCTCGACGGAGTCGAGAGCGCCCTCCGGCGGGGACATGGCGGTGGTGAGGCCGTTCACGAGCAGGGCGACCGTCTCGTTCTGGCGGGCGGCCGCGCCGGCCAGCTCGGCGCCCTCCCGCATCCGGGCGTCGTCGATGGTGGAGGGGAGCCGGGTCGCGGCGTCCAGGAACGGCGTGATGATCGCCGTATAGCGGGCGAACGCGTCGGCCGCGGCGGCCATGGCCTCCGGGAGGATGCCCCGGGTGCCGCCGAAGCGGTCGATCTGCATGCGCACCTGGTGGAGTGCGGCCAGCCCGGCGACCGCCGGGCCGTAGGCGTCCCGCACCGTGTCGCCCTTGCCGGCCAGGTCGTCTCGGAGCGCCAGGGCCGCCGTGTCGGTGGCGGCGCGGGTCACCTCGAAGCCCCGGCGGTCCTCGGGCGCCAGCGCGGCAGAGCCGGTCAGGTCGAGCGACACGTACGCCCGCTCGTTCTGCAGCTCGGTGAGCAGGCGGCGGGGCGAGATGGTCGCCGTGGCCAGCTCGGTCTGGGCGCGCACCTCGTCGACCGCGGCGGCAGCGGCGAGCACCTCGACGGCCGTCAGGGTCCCGAGCGCGAGCAGCGGCACGGCCAACGCGATGGCCAGCTTCAGACGGATCGGTACGCGACGCACGGCGACCTCCCCTTGAGACGCCCAGTCCACGCGCTACCCCTGACCTCTGCCCGGCCGACTCCCGCGGGTGGACAGTCCTGATCATGTCACCGATCGCGATCGCGGACCGTCCGAAATCCCGGATTTTCCGGGAGATCCCGTTCGGGCCGCCGGACCCGCCCGCGACCCCCGCCGCGAGGGACGCCGAGCCAAGGAGGTGACGCCCACCATGGACACGTCCCGCCCGTCCCCCACGTCCCGCCCGTCCCGCCCGTGCCGCACGTCCCGGTCGTGGTGCTGGCGCTCGGCGACCACGGTCGTGGCGCTGGCGCTCGGCGTCGCCGGCTGCACCACGGCGGCAAGCGGCGACGCCGTCGCCTCCCCGGCGGCCATCACCTTCCCCGACACCACGGTCGGCGTCGCGGTCACCCGCGACCTCGTCGTCACCAACCAGGCACCGTCAGGTGCGCTCACCGTCGACGCCGTCAGCATGTCGGGGCCGGCCCGCGGCGACTTCACGGACGACTTCGACGACGCCGGCGCCGCGGTGCTCGAGCCCGGCGAGTCGCTCACCCTCGCGGTCACCTTCACACCGTCGGCCACCGGCGACCGGGCGGCGACCCTCAACGTCACCCACTCGGGGCCGTCGCCGCTCGCGGTGGCGCTCAGCGGGACGGGGGTCGCCGCGCCGACCGGCGACCAGCCGCTCCTCGCCACGCCGGCAGCCGTCGACTACGGGCAGGTCGTGGTCGGCGGGCAGTCGGTCGTCCGGGTGGTCCTGGCCAACGGCGGCGACGCCGACATCACCATCGGCTCCGCGGTCGTGACGGGGCCGAGTGCCGCCATGTTCCCCGCCGCCGAGCCGCCGCAGGTCGTGCGGGCCGGCCGTTCCGTCCGCCTCGCCGTCACCTTCGCGCCCACGGCGTCGGGCTCCCACGACGCCTCGCTGGTGATCGCCCACAGCGGCACCAACACGCCCCTGATCGTCCCGCTCACGGGCACGGCCGTGCTCGCCGACGGCAGCGGGGTGGTGGTCCACCGCCTCAACGCCGGCGGCCCACCGCTCCCCGGCGCCCCCCTGTGGGCCGAGGACAGCGCGGTGGCGCCGTCACCCACGCTCGTCCCCACCACCAGCGGGAACACCGCCGCCTGGTCGCCGCCAATCGACCTGTCCCACCCCTCGGTGCCGGCCGGAACGCCCGCGGAGCTGTTCCTCTCCGAGCGCGACGGCCCGGCCGCGGGCCCGCCCCTCGGCTACTCGCTCGCGGTCCCCGCCGGCGTGCCGCTGGAGCTCCGCCTCTACCTGGCCGAGATGTACCCACCGGCCGGCGTGCCCGGCGGGCGCGTGTTCGACGTGCTGGTCGACGGCCTGGTCGTCCGCGACGACGTCGACGTCGCCGCCGAGGTCGGCCCGGCCGCCGC
>DASSGC010000665.1:0-6638 GCA_035693765.1 Acidimicrobiales bacterium | reverse complement strand
TCGTGCCCAAGCCGGTGCAGAAGCCGCACCCGCCCTTGTGGGTCGCGTGCTCGCGCCGCGACACCATCCTGCTCGCCGCCGAGAAGGGCATCGGCGCCCTCACGTTCGCGTTCATCGACCCCGAGGACGCCCGCCACTGGGTGGCCGACTACGAGCAGACCATGGCCGAACGGTGCGTGCCCGTCGGCGAGGCGGTCAACACCAACATCGCCTGCGTCACGCAGATGATGTGCCACCCCGACGAGAACGAGGCGCTGCGCCGGGGACTGGAGGGCGGCAACTTCTTCGGCTACTCGCTCGGCCACTACTACGTGTTCGGCGACCACCGGCCGGGCAGGACCGACGTGTGGTCGGAGTTCGTCGAGCGCCGGGGCGAGCGGGGCTACTCCCCCGAGATCGACGCCGCCCTGGCCGAGGAGCGCCTCGGCGCCAAGGTCGCGGCGGGCGACACCACCGGGCTGCGCGGCGCCACCGGCACCCCCTGGCAGATCCGCGACTACGTGGCGCGGTTCGAGGAGACCGGCGTCGACCAGCTCGTCTTCGTCATGCAGGCGGGCAAGAACCGCCACGAGCACATCTGCGAGTCGCTGGAGCTGTTCGGCACCCGGGTGCTGCCCGAGTTCAGGGAACGCGACGCGGCCCAGGTCAAGGCCAAGGCCGAGCGGCTGGCCCCCACGGTCGACGCCGCCCTGGCCCGCAGGGGCGACGCCGGCCCGCCGCTGCCCGACGACTTCCACTTCCCCGCGTTGCCGGTCAAGTGGATCGGCGACAACGAGGAGGGCAAGGCCTGGCTCCGGCGGTTCGCCGAGGACAAGGCCACGGGGGCCAACTCCCCCGAGTTCGACATCACCGGTGGCCGGTGACGGGCGGCCGCTGATGGGCGGCGTGGCGGTGGTGAGCGGCGGCGCATCGGGCATCGGCGCGGCCTCGGCCGCCCGGCTGGCCGCCGAGGGCTACCGGGTGGTGGTGGCCGACCGGCAGGTCGACCTCGGCACGCAGCACGCCGAGGCCATCGGGGGCCGGTTCGCCGAGCTGGACGTCCGCCGTTCCGGCGAGTGGGACCGGCTGGTCGACGACGTGCTGGCCACGGAGGGCGGGCTCGACGTCGTCCACCTCAACGCCGGCGTGCTGTCGCGCCAGCCCGACCTGCTGGCGGTGACCGACAAGATCTACGACCGGATCCTCGACGTGAACGTGCGCGGCGTGGTGTACGGCGCCCGGGCCGCGGCCCGGGCCATGGCCGACCGCGGGACGGGCGGGGCCCTCGTCGTCACCGCCTCGATCGCCGGGCTGATCGCCTACGCGGTCGACCCGCTCTACACGCTGACCAAGCACGCGGTCGTGGGCTTCGTCCGCTCGGTGGCCCCGCAACTGGAGGCCCGGGGCATCACCATCAACGCCGTGTGCCCGGCGATCGTCGACACGCCCCTGCTCGGCCCCGATGCCCGCGAGCGGCTGGCCGCCGCCGGCGTGCCGGTGCTCGCCGCGCCCGACATCGCGGCGGCGGTGATGACCGCCCTCGGCTCGGGCCGCACCGGCGAGTGCTGGACGTGCACCCCGGGCCGCCCACCGGAGGTCCACACCTTCGCCGACCCGATGCTCCGCGGCTAGCCGGGGGCCGGCTGGAGGCTGGCCGGGGGCCGGCCGAGGGCAGGGCTCAGGGCTGGCCGGGGGCCGGCCGAGGGCTGGCTGGGGGCCGGGCTCAGGGCTGGCCGGGGGCCGGCCGAGGGCTGGCCGGGGGCCGGGCTCAGGGCTGGCCGGGGGCTGGCCGAGGGCTGGCCGGGGGCCGGCCGGGGGCTGGCCGAGGGCCGGGCTCAGGGCTGGCCGGGGGCCGGCCGAGGGCTGGCCGAGGGCCGGGCTCAGGGCTGGCCGGGGGCCGGCCGACCGAACCGGCGCACACCGCCGCCGAACCGGCGGCGCCCAGTGCGCCGAGCGCGCGTGCTCACCGCCGCAACGGGGACGGCGGCGGGTCGGCGTCTCACGCCGCCGCCGCCCGTAGCGTTGACGGGGCATGGGAAGCCTCACCTCGACCGCCCGCCGAGGCGGGGCCGTCAGCCGCCGGGGCGGCGTGCCGACGGTCGTGCCGCCGCCGGCCGCGGCGGCCGGCCAGCTCGCGCTGCCGCTGGCGGCCGCGCCGGGCGGCACCCCCGTGCCGTCGGAGCCGCTGCCCGGCGCCGTCCACATCGCCGGCTGGCTCGACCGCGAGGCCCAGCGGCGGCTGACCGCCCGCTTCCGGGAGTGGGCCCGCCCGCCCGCCGGGCTGCGCCACCCGCGGGTCCCCACCGGGCACCGGATGAGCGTGCAGTCGGTGTGCCTGGGGTGGCACTGGCAGCCCTACGCCTACTCGCGCACCGCGGACGACACCGACGGCGCCCCGGTCAAGGCCCTGCCCGCCGACCTCGCCGACCTGGCCCGGGCGGCGGTCGCCGCCGCCTACGGGCCCGCCAGCGCCGCCGCCCGCAGCTACGCCCCCGACGCCGCCATCGTCAACCTCTACGCCCCCGGCGCCCACCTCGGCCTGCACCAGGACGGCGAGGAGCCCTCGGCGGCGCCGGTGGTGACGATCAGCCTGGGCGACACCTGCCGGTTCCGGTTCGCCGGCGTCGACCGCCGCACGGGGCCGTTCACCGACCTCGACCTGGCCAGCGGCGACCTGCTGGTCTTCGGCGGGCCGAGCCGGCGGGTGTTCCACGGCGTGCCCAAGGTCCACGACGGCACCGGGCCCGCCGACATCGGCATGCCGCCCGGCCGGCTGAGCATCACCGTGCGGGAGACGGGCTTGCCATGACCCCCGCCCACCCCGCCGGCACGGCGGGCCCCGGCCCGAACCGGGTCGGGACGATCGCGCCAGGCGCGACCTCGCCGACCCGGTTCGCCGCCGTGCCGGCCGGCGTGCCCGTGGCCGCGCGTGTCGACCGGCTCGACTGGGCGGCGACCGTCGCCGGGCTCGACGACCTCGGCAGCGCGATCGCCGGACCGGTGCTCACGCCGGCCGAGTGCCGCCACATCGCCGGCCTCTACGACGCCCCCGACCGGTTCCGCTCGACCGTCGACATGGCCCGCCACCGGTTCGGCGAGGGCGAGTACCGCTACTTCGCCCGCCCCCTGCCCGAGCTGGTCGCCGCGCGGCGGGCCGCGTTCTGGCCCCACCTGCTGCCCGTCGCCCGCGACTGGGCCGGGCGGCTGGGGTCGCCCGCGCCGTGGCCCGACGACCTCGACGACTGGCTGGCCCGGTGCCACGACGCGGGGCAGACCCGGCCCACCCCGCTGCTGCTGCGCTACGGGCCCGGCGACTGGAACGCCCTGCACCGCGACCTCTACGGCGACCTGGTCTTCCCCCTGCAGGTCGTGATCGGGCTCGACCGGCCGGGCGACGACTTCACCGGCGGCGAGTTCGTCACCACCGAGCAGCGGCCCCGCGCCCAGTCGCGGGCGACGGCCCACCAGATCGGCCGGGGCGAGGCGCTGGTGTTCACCACCCGCGACCGTCCCGTCCGCTCGGCCCGCGGCTGGTCGGCCGCCCCGGTGCGGCACGGCGTGAGCGTCGTCCGCTCGGGCCGCCGCCGCACGCTCGGCCTGGTCTTCCACGACGCCCGCTGACCGCCCGAAACACGAGCGGCGACCGGAACGTCGCGTCACGGCGCGAGGCGGGCGGCCCGGGCGGTGAGGTGACGCTGCTCGGGGACGCTGGTCGTGCGCCGGGCCTCGCTCTCGCAGTCGACCAGGGTGAAGCTGGCGATGTGCTCCTTGGCCTCGATGTACGGGCCGTCGGTGACGACCGGCACGCCATCGACCAGGTGGACCTGCTTCGCCTGCACGGCGTCGCCGAGGCCGTAGGCGCCGAGGAACTCGCCCGACTCCCTCAGCGCCGCGTGCCGGGCCTCGGTGGCCGCGATCGCCTGCTGGGCCTGCTCCGGGGTGAACGAGCTCCACAGCTCGGCGTTGCCGTAGATGAGCAGCATGTACTTCATGGCGTGTCTCCGTGGGTCGGGCGCCCGCTGCGGGCGCCGCTCACCCCTCGGTCGGAGCGGGCGGCGTCTCGACATCGACCGGCGGAAGTTTCCTACCCGACCCGCATCCCGGCGAGGAAGCAGGCGGCGGAGGCGACGCAGACCAGCGTCCGGGCGTGGTTGCCGGCGACCCACGACGACAGGTAGTCGCCCCAGATGCGGCCGGCGTCGGCGACCGCGGGGTCGACGAGGTTCAGGGCGTCGTTGCGGGGGACGTGGAACGTGCCGGTCAGCACGATCGCCACCAGGTAGAGGGCGGCGCCCGCCAGGAGCCAGGGCGCCCACGGCTCCCCGATCCGGGCCACCGCGGTGACGGCGAGCCCCACGCTGACGGCGGCGGTGCCGACGAGCAGCGACATGAACGCGGGCGTCGGGGCGGCCACGTTGATGCCCTGCATGGCGCGGATGCTCTGGGCCGGCGGGAGCTTGTCGAGGCCCTGCATGACGAAGGTGGAGAAGGCGAAGAACACGCCCCCGTTCAGCCCGGCGCCGAGGGCGGCGACGGCGGTGACGGTGAGGAGCAGCCGGTTGGTCACGGGATCTCCGAGATCTCAGGCCCAGGCGCCGGCGCGGGCGGCGTCCCGGGCGAAGTCGGTGAAGCTGCGGGCGGGGCGACCGAGCGCCTCCTCGACGCCGCCCGTGACGTAGGCGTTGTGGCCGTCGAGCACCTGGCGGAACAGGTCGACCAGCATGTCGACCAGGTCGTCGGGGTAGCCCTCGGCCCGGGCCCCGGCGGCGTAGTCGTCGATCCCGATCGGCTGGTAGGTGACGGCGCGCCCGCTGGCGGCGCCCAGCTCGGCCACGGCCTCGCCCCACGTGAGCAGGTCGGGCCCGGTGACCTCGTAGAGCCGCCCGGCATGCCCCGGTTCGCAGAGCGCGGCCGCGGCGACCTCGGCCACGTCGTCGGCGTCGACGAACGGCTCGGCGATGTCGCCGGCCGGGAAGGCCACGACGCCGTCCATGACCGCGTCGAGCAGGTAGCCCTCGCTGAAGTTCTGGTCGAACCACGCGGCCCGGACGACGGTCCAGTCCAGGCCGGAGCGCTGCACGGCCCGTTCGCCGCGCTCGGCGCCCTCCTCGCCCCGTCCGGACAGGAGGACCACGCGCTCGGCGCCCCGGGCCCGGGCCTCGGCGGCCACGGCGCCGACGACCTCGGCGGCGCCGTCCAGGGCGAGGTCGGGGGCGTAGGCGAGGTACACGGCGCGGGTGCCGTCGAGCGCTGGTCCCCAGGTCGCGGGGTCGTCCCAGGCGAAGGCGGGCCGGGCGGCGCGGGAGCCGAGGCGCACGGGGACGCCGCGGGCCGCCAGTCGGGAGGCGACGCGCCGGCCGGTCTTGCCGGTGCCGCCGGTGACGAGCACCGGGCGGGGATCGGTGAACCCGGGGAACGGGGTGGTGTGGGGCGTATGGGTGTCGGTCATGGGGGTGTGGGTCATGGCGTCGAGTAGACCCCGGCGCTCTTGGACGGTCCATATGCGGCAGCAGCAGATCCATACGTGATCGTCTACAATCTGGCGTCCATGGACGCGTTGGTCGGCCTCCTCGACGGTGTGCGGGCCCGTGGCGCCTTCCTGCTTCGGGCCGTGCTCGACCCGCCGTGGTCGCTGCGCATCGAGGACGAGGCGCCGCTCACGCTCATGGCCGTGGCCCGGGGCGAGGCGTGGCTCGGGCCCGTCGGCGGCGAGCCCGAGCGGGTGGGGCCCGGCGACATCGCCATCGCCCGCGGTCCCGACCACTACGTGGTGTCCGACCGCCCCGGCACGCCGCCCACCGTGATCATCCACCCCGGCGAGCGGTGCACCACGCTGTCCGGCGAGGACCTGGCGCTCACCATGCACCTCGGCGTGCGCACCTGGGGCAACCACCTCGACGGCGAGACCGTCCTGCTCACCGGCACCTACCAGGGCCACAGCGAGGTCAGCCGCCGGCTGCTCGGCGCCCTGCCCCCGCTGGCCGTGGTGCGGGCCGACGCGGACGACGCCCCCCTGCTCGACCTGCTGGCACGGGAGATCGACCGCGACGTGCCGGGCCAGGAGGTGGTGCTCGATCGCCTGCTCGACCTGCTGCTCATCGCCGTCGTCCGCACCTGGCTCGCGCGTGCCGGCGACCGCGCCCCGGCCTGGTGGCGGGCCGACGCCGACCCGGTGGTCGGGCCGGCGCTCCGCCTGCTGCACGCCGACCCGGCCCGCCCGTGGACGGTGGCGGGCCTCGCCGCCGCGGTGGGGGTGTCGCGGGCGGGACTGGCCCGGCGCTTCGTCGACCTGGTGGGCGAGCCGCCCATGGCGTTCCTCACCGCCTGGCGGCTGGCGCTGGCGGCCGACCGCCTCCTCGAGCCCGGTGTCACCATCGGTGCCGTCGCCGGCGAGGTCGGCTACGGCAGCCCGTTCGCCCTGAGCGCGGCGTTCAAGCGGGCGTACGGGGTGAGCCCGCACGAGCACCGGCAGGCCGCGCTCGCCGCGGCGGCCGCCACCGGCTGACGCCGCGCCTGCCCGCGCCCGCGCTCGCGGGCGCGACCGGCCCGGCCGCCGGGACCGCGGTCGGGCGCGGATCGGGTGCGGCGACCGGTGAGGACGGCGGGCGCGGCCCGGGCGCGGCGACCGGTGACGGCGGCGGGCGCGGCCCGGGCGCGGC
>DASSGC010000664.1:0-5822 GCA_035693765.1 Acidimicrobiales bacterium | reverse complement strand
CGCCACAGGACGCGCAGGCGGCGGCCCATGGTCTCGACGCCGGGGCTGACCCGCTCGAACGGCAGGGTCTCCCAGGCCGGGAACAGCTCCACCCGCTCGTCGCCCAGGTAGGCGGCGAGATCGCGGGCCAGGCGCTCGGCCTCGGTGGAGGTGGGCACGGCCAGCACCACCGGCCGACGCTTCGTGAGCCCCACCAGGCCGGCCGTGACCAGCGCCCGGGCGGCCTCGGGCACCGCCAGGGTGGCCGAGGTGCGGCCCAGCACCTGGGCGAGCGCCGGCTCGTCACGGAGGCGGGCGGGAACGTCGGCCAGGGGCGCGCGCGTGCGCGCCCCTGCATCTGCGGGGGCGGGTGTCATGGCGCTCCAACGCTACCGGCCGCAGGGCCGCGCGGTGGCCCGCTACGGTGCGTGCCCGTGACCGACGATCGGGCCACCGACCGCCGGCGGTGACGATCCCCGCCGCCTGGTGGGCCGGCCTGAGCCCGATCGTGGCCCGGCTCGCCGACGAGTGGTCGCTGGCGCTCGGCGAGCGCTTCCCCACCGGCGGGACCGCATGGGTGGCCCCCGCCCGCGGGCCGGACGGCGCCGACCTGGTGCTCAAGGTCGTCTGGCCCCACCCGGAGGCGGTGGCCGAGGCCGCGGGACTGCGGTGCTGGGACGGCGACGGCGCCGTCCGCCTCGTCGCCGCCACCCGGGTCGAGGGCAACGACGCGCTGCTGCTCGAACGGTGCCGCCCGGGCACGCCGCTCGCCGCCATGCCGGAGCCCGACCAGGACGTGACGATCGCCGGCCTGCTGCGCCGGCTGTGGCGCGCGCCGCCGCCCGGCGCGACGTTCCCCACGCTCGCCGCCATGTGCGACCTGTGGGCCGGCGAGTTCGAGGCGAAGGTCGCGGCCGGCGCGGTCGCGCTCGACCCCGGGCTGGCCCGCGAGGGCGCCGCCCGGTGGCGCGCCCTGCCCCGGGAGGACAGCGAGCGCGTGCTGCTGGCCACCGACCTCCACGCGGGGAACGTGCTCGCCGCCGAGCGGGAGCCGTGGCTGGTCATCGACCCGAAGCCGCACGTGGGCGACCCGGCCTACGACCCGCTGCAGCACCTGCTGAACTGCCCCGCCCGGCTCCACGCCGACCCGCTCGCGCTCACCCGCCGGGTGGCCGGCCTGTGTGGCGTCGACGCCGATCGGCTGGCGGCCTGGCTGTTCGCCAGGAGCGTGATCGAGACACCGTCGTGGCCCGAGCTGGCCGGCCTGGCCCGCCGCCTCGCCCCGGGCTGAGCCGTTGTCGGAGAAGGCGCTGGTTCCCGTCCGCCGACGCGATCTGCGGACCGGCCGGGCCGCCGGTGCTCGACCGCTCGACTCAGGACTCGAGCGGATACGGCACGCCGGCGCGTGTCAGCGTGCTGCGTGGCCGGTCGGCCGAGCTGTGGAGCTGGTGCTTCCACGCCAAATCCCCACGCGTAGGCCGTGGCGAGCTCCCTATCCGCTCGGCCTCCTACTCGACGACCCGCAGCGTGCCGGGGATGTCCATGCGCCGCAGGCGGCGCAGTGTCAGCAGCGGCGCGATGGCGACGGCCAGCACGCCCAGCACCATCGCGCCGAGCACGGTGCCCCACGACACCACCACGTCGAGCCCCATCTCGGGCATGGTGGTGCGCATCGTCGAGGTGATCAGCAGGCGCACGATGACCACCCCCAGCCCCATGCCGACGAGGGTGCCGAGCAGGCCGACGAGCACGCCCTCGACCACCTCCAGGCCCATCACCCGGCGCATCGGCAGGCCGAAGGCGAACAGCGTCGCCCGCTCCCGCGCCCGCTCGTCGGCGTTGATGCTGGTGGCGTTGTAGGCGATGAGCAGCGCCAGGAACAGGATGAACACCTGCAGCACCCGGTAGATGGCCGTGAACTCCTCCATGCTGTCCTGGACGATCCGGGTGGAGGTGGCGACCGGCTGCACCGAGGCCACGCCGGGCAGGCCGAACAGCTCGCGCTCCACGTCCTCGACGCCGTACCCCGGCGCCGGCACCACATAGAGGCTGTTCACGATGCCGGGCACGCCGAAGGCGGCCAGCTGCGACCGGTCGACGTAGGCGCTGAAGCGGAACGGGCTCGGGTGCACGGCTGCCACCTCGATGGGCGACCGCACCAGGGCGAAGCCGTCGCCCTGGCGGGCCAGGTGCTCCAGCGTCACCGAGTCGCCGGGGCCGACGTCGAGGTCCTCGGCTGCGCTGCGGGCCAGGACGATGCCCTCCCGTCCGGCGGGCAGCGAGCCCTCCTCGGCCGTGGGCGTCCACAGGTCGCCGTCGAGGTCGATCGCCTCCAGCAGCACGTCGATGTCGTCTTCCGTGCCCGTGCCGCCGGGTGCCACGAGCACGGCGCCCGAGCGGAGGACCGGGGCCACACCCCCGACGCTCGCCGCGCCGCGCACCGCCCCGACCTCGGGACCGTCCTCGGCCACCAGGCCGTCCAGGGCCACGACGAGCCGGTCGGGATGGGTGCCCAGCAGCTCGCGCTCGTTGCGGTCCATGGTGGCCTCGAACGAGTCGAGCATGCCGAAGATGGCCACGAGGGTGGTGATGGCCGCCCCGATGCCGAGCGCGGTGAGGACCGTGCGGCGCGGCGTGCGCAGCACGTTGCCGAGCGGCATCCGGCGGAACGCCGACACCGGCCAGGGCAGGCGCCGCAGCAGCGGCGCCAGCCCGCCCCGGCTCGTCCGGTGGGCCGTCGAGATGGCGTCGACCGGCATCACCCGCACGGCGCGCCACACCGGCCACGCGGTCGCCAGCAGCGGGAGCACGAAGCCGAGGAGCGCCGCCCGCGCGAACACGTCGGGCTGGAAGTCCATCCGCCACACGGGCAGCGGCAGGACCGACCGGTAGACCGGGCGGAGCGCCGCCATCACCAGCAGGCCCACGCCGACCCCGAACACGGCCCCGAGGAACGCGATCTGGACGCCGGCCAGCAGCGGCCGCACCGCCAGCCGCCAGCGCGACCACCCCAGCGCCATGCCGATGCCGATCTCGCGGCGCTGGGCCTCGACCATGCGGCTCGCCAGGTTGAACGCGCCGAAGGCGGCACCGGCCAGGATCAGGCCGGCGAGGATGCTCCAGAGCTTCTGGTCTCCCTCGATGTCGTCGTAGAGCACCTGGTAGGCGTCCTCGTCGCTGGTCTTCATCACCGTGACGCCGAGCCCGGTGCCCGAGGCCGCGAACGCGTCCCGCAGGGCCGCCGCCGCCTCGTCCTGGTCGACGCCCGGCGCGAGCGTGAGCACCAGGTCGTTCACCTGGCCCGGCCGCCCGGCCAGGTCCTGGGCGGTGGTCAGCGAGGTGAACAGCGCAGCGAAGTTGGCCTCGGCGAAGAACCCGCCCTCCTCGGTCATCACGAAGAAGTACTCGGGGGCCGCGGCGATGCCCACGGTGTCGACCGGGCGGTCGCCGGCCACGCGCACGGCGCCGCCGGGCCGCAGCCCGTAGTGGTCGGCGAAGTTGCTCTCGAGCAGGGCCACGGGCCGCCCGTCGTCGGCGGCGGTCAGGTCGCGGCCGTCGCCCCCGGCCACGTACACGTCGTTGACGTGCGGCCCGCCGCCGCTGAGGTCCATGCCCACGATCCGGCCGGGCACCAGGATCGTCTGGTCGCCGGTGGAGGCGTCGACCTGGGTCGGGACGACCAGCCGCTCCTCCGCCGTGGCGACGATCCCCGGGTCGGGCAGCGTGTCGAGCACCGCCAGCATCTCGCCGGTGGGGGCGCCCGCCCCCTCGGCGGCCTTGACCCGCAGGTCGTACATGTGCAGCAGGCCGAAGCTGGCGTCGTAAGACTCGCGCGCCCACGTCGCCCCGCTGCCGAGCGCCGAGTACACGCCGGTGCCGATGGCGATGATCAGGGCGATGACCACCACCTGGGTCCAGCGCCGCCGCAGGTCCCGGGCCGCCCAGCGGAGCACGAACAGCGGGCGCATCGCGCTACCAGCGCAGGTCGCTGATCGGGGCCCGGCCGCCCGCCGGCGGGCCGTCGCTGACGATGCGACCGCTCGACAGCTCGATCACCCGGTCGGCGATGCGGGAGATCTCGCGGTTGTGGGTCACGACCACCACCGTCCGGCCGGCGGTGGACTGCGCCTCCAGCAGCTCGAGGATCTGCACGCCGGTGCGGAAGTCGAGGTCGCCGGTGGGCTCGTCGGCCACGATGATGGGGCTGTCGGTGACGAGCGCCCGGGCGATCGCCACCCGCTGCTGCTCACCGCCGGACAGCTCGCCGGGGTAGTGGTGCAGCCGGTCGGCCAGGCCCACGCTGCCGAGCACCTCCTCGGCCCGGCGGCGCGCCTCGCGGGCCGAGCTCCCGATCTCGCCGCCGCACTGCACGTTCTCCAGGGCGGTGAGGGTCGGGAAGAGGTTGAAGGTCTGGAAGATGAACGACACGACCTCGCGCCGGAACCGGAACAACCCGGCCCGGTCCATCCCGGTGATCTCGCGCCCGGCGACGGTGGCCCGGCCCGCCGTCGGGCTGTCGAGCGCGCTGATCATGTTGAGCAGGGTCGTCTTGCCGCTGCCCGACGGGCCGAGCACCACCGCGAACTCGCCCTGGTCGATCTCCAGATCGACGTCGCGCAAGGCGTAGATCTCGTGCTCACCGACCTTGTAGCGGCGCGCCACTCCCTCCAGCAGCACCATCGTCGGGACGCCCGGTCGGTGCCCCGGGTGCGGCTGCTCGTCGACCTGTGTCGTCACACCCCAATGGTCGACAACGCAGGGACCCGCAGGTAGGGCACTAGGTCACGATGTGCCGACGCACGGTGCCGTCCGGTCAGCCGGGCGCGATGCCGCTGCGCACGGCCCACGCGGCCACCTCGGTGCGCGAGGCCATGCCCAGCTTGGACAGCACGTTCGACACGTGCACCGCGGCGGTCCGGGGTGAGATGTACAGGCGCTCGGCGAGCTGCGAGTTGGTCAGGCCCTCGGCCAGCAACGCCACCACCTCGCGCTCCCGGGGGGTGAGCGCCGCGGGGCCCTCGGCGTCGGGGCCGATGCCGAGCCGGCGCTCGACCGCCCGGAGCTGGTCGACCCGCCAGCCGCGCCACCGGGCCAGATGGCCCGCGGCCTCGGCCGCGTGGGCCCGGGCCTCGTCCAGGCGCCCGGCCCGCACCAGGTTGGCGGCTGCGCCCACGTGCGCGGTGCCCCGGTGCCCGGCCAGGATCTCCCGCGCCCCCGCCAGGCCCACGGCGGCGTCCCGGTAGGCGGCGATGGCCGCGTCGACGTCGCCGTCGGCCTCGGCGAGCTGGGCGTCGAGCAGCCGTTGCCATCCGCTGTCCGGCTCCAGGCCCACACCCGGGTAGCGACCCACCCGCGCCACCAGCGGGCGGACCTCGTCGCCGGCCAGGTCCGCCGCCAGCGCCGCCGCCAGCAGGTCGTGGACCTGCGAGGCCATGGCGTAGCCCTCGGCGTCGATGGCGGCCAGCACCTCGACCAGCCGGGCCCGGGCGGCCGGCACGTCGCCGCGGCGGCAGGCGAGGTGGAAGTCCAGCCCGGCGACCGCGGCCGCCGTGCGGGCCGTGATCGGCTTGGCCTCCTCGGTGAGGCGCTCGGCGTCGTCGAGGTCGCCCGCCTCCAGGGCCAGGCCGGCGCGGAACACCATCGACCAGCCGACCTTCGTCTGCGCCACCCGGGCGTGATCCGTCGACCGGGCGGCGTCGAGGTGGGCGATCGCCCCGTCGAGGTCGCCCTCCATGGCGGCGAGCTGCGCCAGCGACACGGCCACGTCGATCACGGCGAGCGCGTCGAACCCGGCCGCCCTGGCCTGCGTGCGCATGCGTTCGATGAGCTCCCGCACCTCGTCG
>DASSGC010000663.1:0-2646 GCA_035693765.1 Acidimicrobiales bacterium | reverse complement strand
CCTCCTCACGGGTGACGAACCGAGCCTTGATCGGCAGCTTCTGGATGGCGCGCTCGATGGCGGCGCGGGCGATGGTGGCGTCGGGGTACGAGAGCTCGAACATCACGCGGCCCGGCTTCACGACGGCGACCCAGTGCTCGGGGTTGCCCTTGCCCGAGCCCATGCGGGTCTCGGCCGGCTTCTGGGTCACCGGCTTGTCGGGGAAGACGTTGATCCAGACCTTGCCACCGCGCTTGATGTGGCGGGTCATCGCGATGCGGGCGGCCTCGATCTGGCGGGCGGTGATCCACCCGGGCTCGAGGGCCTGGATGCCGAACTCGCCGAACGTGACCTCGGTGCCGCCCTTGGCGGAACCCGTCATCCGGCCCCGGTGGTGCTTGCGGTGCGCGACCTTGCGCGGCATCAACATGTCACTCGTCCCCCGGCCGGAAGTGCGGCGTCTCGTGGTGGTCGTGCACCCGGCGCTCGATCTCCTCTTCCTCCGCCAGCAGGCGCTCGAGCTCGGGATCGGCCTCCTTGATGAGGGGCTCGTTCTCGGGCGCTTCCTCGGCCGGGCCAGCCTCGGGGGCGCGGCGGCGCGAACCGGCGGACGACGAGACGACCCGCTTGCCGCCGGCCTGGGCCGCGGCGCCGGAGGTCTCGCCCACGGCCATGGCCGCCTCGCGGGAGATCTTCTCCTCGGTCTGCTGCTTGTAGGGCAGCACGTCGCCCTTGTAGAGCCAGACCTTGACCCCGATGCGACCGGCGGTGGTGCGGGCCTCGCGGAAGCCGTAGTCGATGTCGGCCCGGAGGGTGTGGCGGGGGACGCGGCCCTCGCGGTAGCTCTCGGTGCGGGCCATCTCGGAGCCGCCGAGGCGGCCGGAGCACTGGACCTGGATGCCCTGGGCGCCGGCCTTCTGCGCGTTCTGCACGGCGCGCTTCATGGCCCGCCGGAAGGCGACGCGAGCGGCGAGCTGGTCGGCGACGCCCTGGGCGATGAGGGCGGCGTCGAGCTCGGGCTGCTTGATCTCCTGGATGTTGAGCTGCACCTTGGGGTTGGACGTGATCTTGGCCAGCCCGCCCCGCAGGCGGTCGGCCTCGCTGCCCCGGCGCCCGATCACGATGCCGGGGCGGGCCGTGTGGACGTCGACCCGGAGGCGGTCACGGGTGCGCTCGATCTCGACCCGGCTGATGGCGGCGTGCGGTAGCTCGCTCATCAGGTAGTCGCGGATCTTCCAGTCCTGGATGACGTTGTCGCTGTACTCCTCGCGGTCGGCGAACCAGCGCGACTTCCAGTCGGTGGTGACGCCGAGCCGGAACCCGTAGGGGTTGACCTTCTGGCCCATCTACTTCGTCTCCTCGGGATCGTCGTCGGCGTCGGCGGAGTCGTCCGTGTCGGACCCCTCGGCGACGACGTCCTCGTCGGTGGTGGCGCCGGCCTCGTCGGCCGCCGCCTCTTCGGCATCGTCGACCATCTCGTCGGTGGGCTCGCCCGTGGGCGGCTCCTCCTCGGTCACCTCGTCCTCGACCACCTCGTCCTCGACCACCTCGTCGGTGGGCTCGGGCGTGACCGCCTCGCCCCGGCTGCGGGCGACGCGGGCCCGGCGGGACTCGCCGCCGCGCCGGCCCCGGCGGGACGACGGCGCCTGGGCCGCGCCCGCCGCCTGGCGGGCCTCGACCTTGGCGGCCATCTCGGCCGGCATGGGGCTCACGATGATCGTGATGTGGCACATGCGCTTGCGGATGCGGGTGGCCCGGCCCCGGGCCCGCGGCCGCCAGCGCTTGAGCGTCGGTCCCTCGTCGGCGTAGCAGGCCGAGACGTACAGGGAGTCGATGTCGAGCTCGTCGTTGTGCTGGGCGTTGGCGATGGCCGAGGCCAGGCACTTGGCCACGACGGTGGCCGCGCCCCGCTCGGTGAACTGGAGCACCTCGGCGGCCTCGCCCACCGGCAGGCCCCGGATGAGGTCGAGGACCTCGCGCACCTTGCTGGCCGACATGCGCACGTGGCGCACCTGGGCCCGCGTGCCGGGGCGCTCGTTGGTCTTGACGCCGGCCATCACCGCCTCCCCCGCACGGACTTCTCCTGGCCGGCGTGGTAGCGGAAGGTGCGGGTGGGGGCGAACTCGCCGAGCTTGTGGCCCACCATCGACTCCGTGATGTAGACGGGCACGTGCTTGCGCCCGTCGTGGACGGCCACGGTGTGGCCGACCATGTCGGGGATGATGGTCGAGCGGCGAGACCAGGTCTTGATGACCTTCTTCTCGCCCTTGGAGTTGAGGGCGTCGACCTTGCGGAGCAGGTGCTCGTCGACGAAGGGGCCCTTCTTGAGTGAACGGGGCACGGGATCTACCTCCGCGAGCCGCGGGTACGGCGGCGACGCACGATGAGCTTGTCGGACGGCTTGGAACGGGCGCGGGTGCGGCCTTCGGGCTGGCCCCACGGCGACACCGGGTTGCGGCCGCCCGAGGACTTGCCCTCGCCGCCGCCGAGGGGGTGGTCGACCGGGTTCATGGCCACGCCACGGGTCTGGGGGCGGACGCCCTTCCAGCGGTTGCGGCCGGCCTTGCCGACCTTGATGAGCTCGTGCTCGGAGTTGCCGACCTCGCCCACCGTGGCCCGGCAGTCGATGGAGACCCGGCGCATCTCGGTGGAGGGCAGGCGGAGGGT
>DASSGC010000662.1:0-7292 GCA_035693765.1 Acidimicrobiales bacterium | reverse complement strand
CGAACGCGGCGTCGAGCTCGG
This sequence comes from Acidimicrobiales bacterium, assembly GCA_035693765.1. Lineage (GTDB taxonomy): Bacteria > Actinomycetota > Acidimicrobiia > Acidimicrobiales > VFJN01 > ZC4RG19. Next base: position 7,271 of record DASSGC010000662.1, on the reverse strand, counting down.
CCTGGCGGGCCGCGCCGGCGAAGACGCGGCGGGCCCGGTGCACGGCGAAGTCGGCACCGGCCCGGCCGCCGAGCCGGGCGAGCTCGACGTGGCGCTGGCCGCGGGTGCGGCCTCGCACGGCGTGACCGTCGACCAGATCGTCGTCGCCGGTCCCGTCGCGCCGTGCGGCGGCGATCCGGCTGCCGGCTGCGACGCCGAGGGCGACGGCGCCGGCGGCCCCGACGGCCCGCGCGGCGCGACGAACGTTCGATCCCCTGCGAGCCACGGGCGGCAGCCTAGCGACGGGCGCCCGCTGGATTGCAGCCGGACCGCGAGCGTGCGGCGGCCGGCATCACCAGCCCTCGTACACCGGGGCGCGCCGCTCGACGAACGAGTCGACGCCCTCGTTGGCGTCGCGGGTGGTCATGTTCAGCTCCTGGGCCAGGGCCTCCTCACGGAAGGCCGTGGCCCGGTCGCTGTCGAGCGACCGGTTGAGCAGCGCCTTGGTCAGCCCGATCGACCGGGTGGGCCCCGTGGCGAGCCGGCCGGCCCACTCGGCGGCCGTCGGAGCCAGCTCGGCGTCGGGCACGACCCGGTTGACCAGACCGAGCCGCTCGGCCTCGGCGGCGGGCACGTCGTCGCCGAAGAACATCATCTCCTTGGCCCTCGTCAGCCCGACCCGCCGGGGCAGGAGCCAGCACCCGGCGCCGTCGGGCACCAGCCCCCGGCGGACGAACACCTCGATGAACCGGGCGCCCTCGGCCGCCAGCACCAGATCGCAGGCGAGGGCCAGGTGCGCCCCGATGCCGGCCGCGGTGCCGTTCACCGCGCCGACGACGGGCTTCTCGCAGTCGAGCACGGCGGTCACGAGGCGCTGGGCACCGTCGTGGATCATGCGGGCGACGTCGCCCACCACCCGGTCGGGCACCCCCGCCGGCCGTTCCGCGCCGGGCCGATCCGCCCGCAGGTCGGCGCCGGTGCAGAAGTGCCGCCCGGTGCCGGTGAGCACGACGGCTCGCACCTCCAGCCGTGCGCTGGCGTCGGCCAGCAGGTCGATGAGGCGGTCGCGCTGCTCGGGCGTGAGCGCGTTGGCGGCCTCGGGCCGGTTGAGCGTCAGCCACAGCACGCCGCCCTCCTGGCGGGCCAGGAGCTGGTCGTCGAGAGGGCGCTCGTCGGTCATGGCCGCCACCGTACCCACTGGTCTGACGGACCGTCAGATGCCCGGCGGCTAGGGTGGCGGCGTCCGCTGTCCGAGACCCACCGGGAACCGCCGCCCATGGACGCTCTGCCCACCGTCGACCAGCTCAACTTCGGCCTCCTCCTGCTACGGGTGGTGGTCGGGCCGGTCTTCGCCTTCCACGGTTACGCCAAGGTGTTCCGGGGCGGCCGCCTCGACGGCACCGCCCGCTGGTTCGACAGCATGGGCATGCGTCCCGGGCACCTGCACGCCCGGGCCGCCGCCTTCGGCGAGCTGGCCACCGGCACCTGCCTCGCCCTCGGCCTGCTGACCCCGTTCGCCGGGATGGGCCTGGTCGGCCTCATGTCCGTGGCCTTCTGGACGGTGCACAAGGGCAACGGCCTGCTCGTCACCAAGGACGGCTGGGAGTACAACCTGGTGCTGGCCGCCATCGGGGTGGCGCTGGCCACGATCGGCGCCGGCGAGTGGAGCCTCGACGGTGCCCTCGGCCTCGACCTCAACGGACCGGCCGGCTGCGCCATCGCCGTGGTCGGGGGCCTCGGGCTGGCGGCGGGCCTGCTGGCCACCTGCTACCGGCCGCCGGCGCCCGCACCGGCGACCGAACCCGAGACCACCGCCTGACCCCGCGCGCGGTCGGCTCAGGCGCTGGCCGAGAGCCCGAGGGGAAGCCCGCACTCCAGCAGGGTCAGGTCGCCCCGGCGGCGGGTGCTGAAGGCCAGCCCGGCCCGCCGCATCGTGCGCTGCAGGCCGTCGTGCTCGCCGTGGGTCACGGCCCGCAACCGGCGGACGTCGCCCGAGCTGGCCAGCACCGCGAGCTCGTTGACCAGCAGCGTGCCGATGCCACGGAGCTGGTGGCGGTCCTCGACGGCCACCGCCACCTCGGCGTCGGGCCCGCCCGGCTCCACGTCGTAGCGGGCGACCCCCACGATGTCGCATCCCACGAGCGCGGCCAGGGCGACGTGGTCGCGGCCGTCGTTGCGGAGCAGGCCGTCGACGATGCTCGCCGCCAGCGGCGCCTCGGCGGTGAAGATGCGGCTCTGTCGGCGGGTCGGCTCGGAGCACCGCTCGTGGTGGGCGACCAGCGCCTGCCGGTCCTCCGACCCCAGGTGGCGCAGGCGGACCAGGCCGCCGTCGCTCAGGGCCACGAGCCGCTCGAGGGTCGTGGGGGAGCGCCGGGTGGCGATCGGGACGGCCGGCGGGCCGTCGGACGCCGCCCCCCGGTGGGTCGCCACGTGCGCGGCGAGGCGCAGGAGCGCCCGGCACCGGGCGGCTTCGGTGGCGGTGAACCGCAGCCCGACCCGGCTGACCACGGCGATCGACTGGTCTCCGCCGTGCTCGTGAGGCATGGGTACCAGGAGCAGCCAGGGCATCTCGCTCTCGTCGGGCCGGCTGTCGGGCCCGGCGTCCCAGGTGTGGTCGACGTCGTCGGCGTCGCGGTCGACCATCGCGTCCCAGGCCCGCTCGATCTTGGTGACGCCCCGGGCGAGGGCATCGGCGATGGGCGACCCGGCGGCCACCGGCCCGGTCCCGCGCTCGATGCGCACGTCGTCGGCCGGGATGAGGCGGCGGATCGCCTCGGTCACCGCGTCGGGACGATCGGTCGCCAGCAGCGCCACGGCCACGTCGAGCGCCCGGACGGTGTCGTCGACCAGCGAGTGCGGCGGCACCTCGTCGATCTGGAGCAGGGTCGCGCCGCAGCGGGCGGCGGCCTCGGCGAGCTCGTGGCTGCGCTCGTCCGGGATCTGGACCACCAGCCGGTCGATGACCGTCGCGTCCCCGCCGGCGTGCACGTCGAGGTGCACGATGTTGGCCCCGCAGGCCGCGAGGTCGGCGGCCACGGCCGCAAGGTTCCCCGGCCGGTCGGCCAACTCCACCCAGAGCTCGTGTCGAGCCATGTCCCTGTGTTTGCTCCTCGCGACTACCCGCGCTGCGTCCCGTGCATCCCACGTTCAGGTCGCCCCCCAGGATGACGCAGCGCGGTTGCCTCCGCTTCACTGCACCGCAACCGTTGTGCGAACAGCAGCTTTCCGGCATCTGACGCGAGCGTGACGTGCCGTGGCAACCGCAGCCGACTCCGTGTTGCCGATGGGCGCCCCCGGCGCACCGCGCCTAGCCGAACCGGCGCCGAACCTCCGTGATGAGCGACCGGGCGACCCGCTGGCGGCGCGAGCCGTCGGGCGACAGCCCCTGCTTGAGCTCGGGCCGGTCGACGACGGCCCGCACGATCCGCTCCAGCGACGGCGGTCCCGCGTCCGGAGGCGGCGGTCGGTGCGCCCGGGGCGCCAGGCCGATCGGCTCCCCGGACTCGCCCTCGATCGCCAGCACCCGGCCCCGCGACCGCCGCAGCGCCTCCTCGAACAGGCCCAGCAGGCGGGCGGCGACCACGTCCCAGGTGAACGACCGGCCGTGGAGCTGGATCGTCTCCGACAGCTCCTTGGCCTTGACCGGGTCGTGCAACAGGTCCCAGGCCACGTCGGCGGCCTGCGGCACCGCGAAGCTGGCGAGCGTCGGGATCCCGGGCGGCAGCACCTCGTCGAGGCTGCCGCGCCGGGTGGCGAGCGTGGGCACGCCGTGGTTGGCGGCCTCGAAGGGCACGAGCCCGAACCCCTCGATGGCGGAGGGGTACAGCACCAGCGAGGTCCGCCGGTAGAGCCACCGCTTCTCGGCCTCCGACAGCGTGCCGAGGGTGGTCACCTCCTCGCGCAGCAGCGGCTCGCCCAGGAGGAACTCCGCCTCGGCCGCCAGCGAGTTGCCGTGCGGCGGCGTCGGTCCCGCCAGCACCAGCCGCCCCTCCCAGCCGCGGTGGCGCAGGTCGGCCCACACCTCCAGGGCGAAGCGGCGGTTCTTGTGCAGGTACGACGCCCCGAGGCACAGCAGGAAGCCCTCGTCGTCCGGCGACATCCCGGCGGGCCGTGCCTCGGGCCCGTGGACGTCGACCGGGTCGACCCCGCACGACACGACCGCCGTCGCCGTCAGGTCGTCGACGAGACCCTCGGCCCGTGCCGCCTGCCGGCTGCGCTCGCTGATGAACGCCACCCCGTGGGCGAGCTCCAGCGTCAGCCGGGTCACGTCCCGGTACTCGTGCCACAGCTCGGCGCTGGCGAAGTAGGCCGGGTTCTCGAAGGCGATCGTGTCGAGCTGGTTGACCACGAACCGCTCGCCCACCCGCGCCAGGAAGTCGAGCTCGGACAGGCGGATCACCTGATAGGGCCGGTACACGACGTCGACCCGGCGTTCGACGGGGGCCGCCTGGGGCATCAGACCGACGAACTCGACCGCCGGCAGCTCGGCGGCGAGCGCGTCGACGTAGGGCGGTGCGTGCGGCGGGACGAAGGCCACCAGGCGGTCGATCTCGGGGCGGCGGGCCAGCGCCCGGATGGACTCGACGACGATCTGCTGCGTGCCCATCTGATCGGGGCCGAGGCACAGGGCGTCGACGCCGACGGTCAGCCCCAGCAGCGAGCGCCGGGCCGTGGCCAGGGCGTCGGCGAGACCCGAGGTCACGTCGGTCTCCGCGGCGCGCACCCGGTCGCGGTACCACGGGTACCGCTGGCGGACGATGTCCTCGTGGCGCGCCCGGCGGGCCTCGACCTCGGGCGTGCCACCGAAGCTGCCCCCGCCCCGGTGGTAGGTGAAGACGTCGTCCGCGCACACGTGCCGGAAGCCGTGGGCGACCGCCCGCTGGCTGAAGTCGACCTCCTCGCCGTAACCGGGGCTGAAGGTCTCGTCGAAGGGGCCGATGAGATCGACGACGTGCCGCCGGATGTACATGCAGTGCCCCACCGCGGTGGGGATCGCCGGGCGGCTGCGGTGGCTACCGGCTGCGACCCGGCGGGCGGCCTCGTCGGGGGTCAGGCCGGTCGGCAGGGCATGGCTCGACCGGTTGCGGTCCGGGACCGACAGGATGGTCCCGTGGTTGGTGAGCGTGCTCGCGGTGGCCACGGTGTCGCTGCTGCACGCGGCCTCGGCCAGCCGGTCGAGCCACTCGGGCCCGACGACCACGTCGCTGTTGACGATCACCAGGTCGCGGCCGGGCGTGGCGGCGAAGGCGGCGTTGCAGGCCCGGACGAAGCCCTGGTTGGACGCGTGCTGCAGCACCACGACGGGATGGGCGATGCGGTCGCCGAGGCGGTCGAGCAGATGGACGATGCGCCGGTCGGCGCCGCAGTCGTCGACCAGCAGCAGCGCCGTGTCGGCCGCGGTGTGGCGGGTCACCGCCTCGACGCACCGGACGACGTCGTCGTAGGAGTTGTGGACGGCGATCATGACCACGGGCGACGGCGCATCGGCCAGGAGGGCGGACGCCGCGGCGGTGGTGGTGGCTAGCGAAACGGGCACCTCGACCTCGATCGGGACCAGGGGGAACGGGGATCAGGAGAACGCGTGCCGGCCCCAGCGCGGGGCCACCACCAGGTCGGCGCGGGCCGGCGTCTCGAACCAGCGGGAGCGCTCGTTGACGAGGTCGACCTCCACGACGAAGGCACCGGGCGCGGGCGGCACCCTGACCAGGGCCTCGACGATCCGTGCCTCGCCGGCCGGCACGTCGCCCGGCAGGGGCGTGAGCGCCCAGGGGGTCACGGCCTCGTCGCCGACCGGGTCGAGCAGCCGGGCGGCGACCCGGAGCTGGAGGCCGGGGGCGTCCTCGCGGGGGAGCGGCGCTTGCCCGGTGTTGGTCACCTCGACCAGCAGGTACGTGTCGTTGCCGGGCTCCGTGCGGCGGTCGTGCTCCGCGACGCGGAGCTTCGCCTCGTATCCCTGGGCCGCCAGGGGGTCGGGCACGACGTGGGCCGCGATCTCGGCCGCACCCACGACCGGCAGGTCCGGGATCCGGGCCGGCCCCGTGGTGGCGTGCCGGCGCGCGGCCGCGAGCACGGCCCGCAGCATCTCGACGTCGTCGGGCGGGGTGGGCTCGGGGCGCAGCGACGCGAAGTGCTCCGGCACGTAGAGGGTCGCGTTCATCGGGCCGCCCCCGACGGCGACCAGCCCCGGCCGCTCGGCCTCGTAGCGGCGGGCCCGGGCGCGGCGCTCGGCGAACGGGCTGGTGACGCAGGCCAGGTGGTAGAGCGGCTGGTCGAGGTAGCGGGCGGGGAGGGCCGCCCGCACCCCGCCGTGCACGGCGAGGTCGAAGTCGAGCGCCGGTCCCTGCACCACCAGCCGCCGCTGGAAGTCGGGCCACCACGGGCGCTCGGCCAGCCACCGTGTCTCGTCGGGGAAGCACCACCGCCGGGGCACGCGGAACTGCACGGGCTCCGGGTCGGCCACCAACCGGGGGAGGGCGTCGACCAGCGCGTGGCCCGCCACCTCGTCGCCGTCGACCATCAGCACCGTCCGGCGGCTGCACAGGCCGACCAGCCAGGGACGGGACCGCTCCGGCGGGTGGACGTACTCGAACCGCACCACGGCGTCGGCCACGGCGAGCAACGGCCCGAGCCGGGCGGGGTCGACGCGGCTGTCGACCGCCACCACGATCTCGTCGGCCACGTCGCGGAGCACACCGAGCGAGGCGGCCACCAGCGCGGGCTCGTCGGCCGTCAGGCAGCACACCGACAGCCCGGGGGCGGGCGCGGTCACGGCGTGCTCCGGCGGCGGGCCAGCGACGTGCGGGCGTGGTCGAGCGCAGCACCGGCGTGGGCCAGGGCCACCACCGTCGTGGCCAGCTCGTCCCGGCCGGGGTCGCGCCGCCGCGCCAGCAGGTCGCGGGTGGCGCGCAGCTCGGCCGCCACGTCGGCCAGCGCCCGGCGGCGATCCGGGCGCCGCCCCAGGGTGGCCAGGCGGGCGTTGCTCACCCCCTGGGCGAACCCCCGGCGCAGCAGCCACCGCCGGGCGAGCCGCTCGGGCAGCACCTGCTGCACGACCGCGGCCTCGGGCGCGTAGAGCACGGACCAGCCGGCGGCGGCGAGGCGCCGGGTCATGTCGGGCTCCTCGCAGGACAGGAGCTTGCCGCCGCGGCGGCCGAGCCGGGGGTCGTAGCCGCCGACGGCGAGCGCCGCGTCCCGCCGGACCGACATGTTGGTGCCGTACGGCCCGTGCTCGCCGGGGAACGGCCCGGCCTCGTCGCCCCGGTCGAGGACGCTGTACCACTGGATGAGCTCGT
>DASSGC010000661.1:0-4428 GCA_035693765.1 Acidimicrobiales bacterium | reverse complement strand
GCAGTGACGAGCCCGGGATGGAGGTCTCGCTCGGTTCGAACACGACGGCCGCGACCGTCCGGCCGTCGGGGCTCACGTCGAGTGCGTTGACCCAGGTGCCCGTGGCGGTCGGCGCGTCGAGGAAGTCGCCGTTCGGCAGGGGCGCGCCGGTCGGGGCCGCCGGCGGTCCGAGCGTGCGCACGATCGTAAAGGACTCGGCGTCCCAGACCGTCAGGCCGCCGGCGGCGTTGCCGACGAGGAGGTATCGGCCGTCGGGCGTGTGCGCGGCAAGCGATTCCCCGAACGTCACGGCCGGAAGGTTCGCCAGCTCGGCATCGCCGCCGCGGCTGGCCTGCCAGACGATCGTCGCCCGGTTCTCGATGTCGCCGGTCACGACCTGGGAGCCATCCGGCGAGAACGCGGCGCGGATGAGGCCGGCGCGGGTGTCCTGCGCCGACAGCGTGAACAGCTCGAGCCCCTCGACGCCGGCCACGCCCCAGACCCTGGCCGAGCCGTCGTCGCTGGCGGTGACGATCCGGCGCGAGTCGGGGCTCCAGTCGACGTCGTTGACACGGGCCCGGTGACCGCGCAGGGCGAAGCGCTGCCGGCCGGTACGGGCGTCGAAGATGCGAGCGCTGCCGTCGCCGCCGGCGGTGGCGATCGAGCTTCCGTCCGGGCTCCAGGCTGCGCTGGCCGACGCGGCCACCTCCAGATCCATCACCTCCTCACCCGTTCGGACATCGACGACCACGGTCGTCCCTTCCTCCAGCGCCACGACGATCCGGGCCCCGCTCGGGTCGAAGGCGGTGCTCCGGGGCCGGCGGCCGCCGCCCGGAGCTCGGATCTCGCGCACGACTTGCCCCGTGGCGACGTCCACGATGCGGATGAGGCCCTCGTTCCACCAGGACGCGGCGAACAGCGCCCCGTCGGGGCTGAACGACGGTGCCAGCGAGTCCCTTCCGAGTGGGCTCTGGAGGGAGTGCAGCACGTCCCCGGTCTCCAGGTCCCACACCTTGGCGTCGCCGTCCTCCGCCGTCGTGCCGAGCAGCGCACCATCGGGGCTGAAGGCGATGCCGTTGACCCGCTCGTCGTGGGCGGCGATCGTCTGCACCGGCTCGCCGGTGGCGGCGTCGTGGATGGCGACGGTGCCCGCCGGGCCGGCGGCGGCGAAACGCACGCCGTCCGGGCTCCACGCAACGGCGCCGCCGACGCCGGGCACGTGCAGCGTCGCCCGCGAGGCCGTCACCGCGTCGTGGAGCGCCTGGGTGGCCTCGGGCAACGCGGAGCCGTCGCCCGAGCGGGACCGGTCGACGGCGGCGAGGGCGAGCAGGACGCTGCGCTCGGGGTCGACGTCGAGGTTGGCGGTGGCGGCGGCGGCGAGCTCCCGGGCGGTGGCGATGCGGCGCTCGCGGGTGGCCGTGTCCCGCTGTCGGACGGCCACCACCCCGATCACCAGGGCGACGACGAGGGCGATGCCGAGGGCCACCAGTTGGGCGCGGAGCCGGCGGTTGGCGCGGGTCGTGCGCGTGATCTGGTCCGCCTCGCGCTGTCGCTCGCGGTCCCGTTCGGTCTGGCTGGCGTCCAGGAAGGTGCGCTCGAGGGCATTGAGGTCGGGCGTGGTCCGGTCGCGCCACTCGACGGCCTGGTCGAGGCGGACCCCGCGGTACAGCTCGCTGGCGGGGCGGCCCATGGCGTCCCACGACTCGGCGGCGGCGCTGACGTGGCGCCAGATGCGCTGGCCCTCGACGTCGTCGTCCAGCCAATCGCGCAGCCGGGGCCAGGCGCGGGCGAGCGCCTCGTGGGCCAGCTCGACGACGTCCTGATCGCTGGTCACCAGCCGGGCGGAGACGAGCTGCTCGACGATCCGCTCGTGTTCGGGGTCGGCGGCGACGACCCGTCGGGGAACCCGGGACCGCACCGGCTCGCCGTCAGTGCCGGGGGCGACCAGGCGGAGCAGGAGATCACGCAGCATGGGCCGCTGCTCGGCGGACGTCTGCTCGTAGAGCTGCTCGGCGGACTGGGCGACGGCGCCCCGGATGCCGCCCGAGGCCTGGTAGCCGGCCACGGTGAGGGTGCGGCCCTCGCGGCGCTGCCAGGTCTGGCGCAGCGCGTGCGAGAGCAGCGGCAGGGCGCCCGGCTCGCCCTCCACCTCGCGGACCAGCAGGTCGACCAGGCCGGGTTCGAGTCGCAGCCCGGCCTGGCGGGCGGGTCCTTCGATCGCGGCCCGCAGGTCGCCCTCGCCCATGGCCTGCAACAGGAACAGGCCCCGCTCGACGATCCGGGCCACGCCCGGATGGGCGGACAGGTCGCCCAGCCGGTCGGCGCGCAGCGCCACCACCAGCGGCGCCCGCTCGGCATGGTCGGCCAGCGCGGCGAAAAACGCCTCCCGCTCTGCGGCGTCCGTGCACAGCGTGACCGCCTCCTCGCACTGGTCGACCACCAGCACCGATCCCTGGCGGGACCCGGGCACCGCCAGTGCGTCGGTGGGTCGGGCGCCGGGGGTGACCACAACGACCTGGCGGCCGTCCCGCCGCAGGGCGGCGGCGATCCCGGCCCGCACGACGGAGGACTTACCCGAGCCGGACGGGCCCACGACCGCCAGCACCCCGGCCTCCGCCAGCCGCCGTAGGCACTCGGACACGTCCGCGTCCCGGCCGAAGAACCCGTCGGCGTCACCGACGTCGTACGGCACCAACCCCAGGTACGGGCACACCGGGCTCGGCTCCGGGAGCTGGGCCGCCACCAGCGAGGGGTCCTGGCGCAGGATCGCCTCCTCGAGCGCCACCAGGTCCGGGCCGGGGTCCACACCCAGCTCCTCGGCCAGCACCCGTCGCGCCCGGTGCAGCGTGCGCAGCGCGTCGCCCTGGCGACCCGCCTGGTACTGGGCCAGCGCCAACAGCCGCCAGCGGTGCTCCCGGAGGGGCTGCTCGGTCACCCGCGCCTGCGCCTCGGCCAGCACCTTGCGTGACTGCCCGGCCTGCACGATCGCGTCCAGACGCAACTCCTCGGCGTCCAGTCGCAGCCCCTCCAGGCGGGCGGCCTCCACCCGACCCGGCTCCCAGCCCTCCACCTCGACCAGCGCCCGGCCCCGCCACAGATCCAGCGCCTCGCCCACCACGTAGGCGGCCCGGTCCGGGTCTCCCAGGGTCAACAGCTCCTGGCCCCGGGCGAGGTGCCTCTCGAACCGACCGGCATCGACCTCGTCGGCCGGCACCACCAGGCAGTAGCCCTGCGGGCGGGTCTCGATCGCTCCCGGGCCCAGCGCCTTGCGCAGGCGCACCAGGCATCCCTGCACCGCCTTGGCCCACGTCGGTGGCACCTGCTCGCCCCACCAGGCGTCCGCCAACGTCTCGGCGCCCACCGCCTCGCCCCGTCGCACGGTCAACGCCGCCAGGATCACCCGCTCACGCGGCGGCAACCCGTTCTCCGCCCCGCCCACCGTCACCGGTCCCAAGATCCCGATCCGCGCCACCGCCGTAAGTGTCCGCCGGGTTCGTGACCTGGTCAACCGCGCCATTACCGCACGGTTACCGGACCTGCACCCCTCGGTTACCTCCCCGGCCGACGGTGCCCGCATCGAGGACGCTGCCCCCCAGCAGAGACGGAGGAACACCCATGGCATCGCACATCGACACCATCCCCCCGAAGACCACCACCCCTGAGCCGCACCCGCCGCCCAAGGCCCGGGGCGTGCTCACGTGGGCCATCGTGACCTGTGCATCGGTCGCGGTGGCCGCCCTCGCCGTCGTCACCCTCACCGGGGTTGACGACGACAGCGACATGCCGGCCACGAGATTCGACCCGCAGGCCGAGCAGCTCGAGCGCGAGGCCCACCTCGAGGGTCAGGCCCGAACCTACGGCCCGGACGGTGGCTCCACCCCGCCGAGCGAGCCCGGCAACGGCGCAGCCCAGGAGGCGCAGGCCGAGAAGCTCGAGCGCCAGGCGCACCTGGACGGGTTGGCCTGGACGTACGGGCGCCACCCCACGCCGTGATCTCGAAGGCCCTGGTCAGCGACGCTGACCAGGGCCTTCGTCGTGCGCGGGTCGACAGGATGATCGAGCTGATCAACGCCACCCAGGCGCTACTACGCGGGACGCCAGTCTCCCACCGAGGGACCAACTTCACGCTGGCCAACGCAGTCCTCGCCGACCCGCGGCCCGTGCGGGATCCGATCCCGCTCATGGTGGGTGGCAACGGCACCCGAGTGCTGCACTTTGCGGCGCAGCACGCCGATGTCGTCGGCGTGACCGGTCTGGGCCGTACGTTGGCTGACGGTCACCGTCACGAGGTCGACTGGAGCCCTTCCGGCTCCGCCGCATCATCGAGATCGTCCGGTCGGCCGTCGACGCGGCGGGGTTTCGTCCGCAGCTCGAGGCCCTGGTCCAACACGTCGAGGTCACTGACGACGCCTCAGCCGCCGCGGCTCGACTGACCGCATACGTCCCTGG
>DASSGC010000660.1:0-9424 GCA_035693765.1 Acidimicrobiales bacterium | reverse complement strand
GACGTGCCACTACGCCTTCTCCCGGCCCGCTCCGGCCGCGGCGCTGCGACCGGCGGAGGCGGCGGCGCTCGGACGCATGGCCGCGGCGGTGGGCCCCGGCGGCCCCCGGCCGGCGGTAGCCCACCTGTCGGCGGGCGGCGTCTACCACGTGGCCACCGGCGGCGCCGGGGCGGGGAGCCGGTAGGCGTGCCGGGGCGCAAGGAGGGGAGGCGGCCCGACGACCGGGACGGCCCGCGGCCGCGCCCGGCGCCGTCGCCCACCGCGCTCGACCGGCTGCCGCCCGGGCTGCTGGGCGAGCACCGCCTCGCCGGTACCGGCGCCGGCGGGACCCGGGCGGCCCTGGTCGGTCAGCTCCAGCGGGCGGCGGGCAACGACCGGGTCCAGCGGCTGCTCGCCGGCCGGGCCGTGAGCCGCCAGGCCGAGCCCGGGTCGGGAGCGACCACCGAGGCCGCGCACCCCGTCGTCGACGACGCCACCGCCGAGCTCGCTCCCGGCCAGATGCGGCGAACGCCGTTCCTGGCCGCGCTGCGGGCCGAGGTCGAGGGCGCCCTGGCCTCGGCCGGACCGCTGGCGCAGGCCGACGCCCGAACCCATCTCCCGGCGGCGTTCGGCGACCTGGAGGCGCAGGACACCGCGGGCCTCCTGCAGTCGCTGCGCCACAACCTGCCCGGCGTCGAGGGCGGCGACGACGCCCGGCGCTGGATCGCGGCCGCGGGCGTGGCCGCCCGGGCGCGCATCGCCGGCGAGGCCCCGGCGGCGGGCACCGGCGTGGTCGGGCGGGTCCTGTCCGCCGTGGGCGGGCTGGTCAGCGCGCTGTTCAAGGTGCGCGAGGGCGGGGCCTCCCCGGCCGACGCCCGGGTGGTGCGCAGCCGCCTCGGGGAGGGCCGGCCGCTCGACGGCGGGGTCCGCGGCCCCATGGAGGCCGCCTACGGCCGGGACTTCTCGGCCGTCCGGGTCCACACCGACGCCGGCGCGGGCGAGCTGTCGACCCGGCTCGGCGCCCGAGCCTTCACGCTCGGCCACGACATCGCCTTCTCGCCCGGCGAGTACGATCCCGGGAGCCTGGTGGGCAACGCGCTCATCGCCCACGAGCTGGCCCACGTCGGGCAGCAGGCCGGCGGGGGCGGGGCACCGGCCGCCGCCCTGGAGGAGGACGCCGACCGCGCCGCGGCCGGGGCGGTCGTGTCGCAGTGGTCCGGCACCACCGGCGGGCAGATCGAGGGCGTCATGCCCCGCCTGCGAGCCGGCCTGCGCCTGCAGCGCTGCGTCGCCGGCGGGGCGACGCAGGTGCGTCCGGGCGGCCCGGCCGGTGGCGGCCAAGCCTGCGCCACGCTGACGCTCGACCAGTGGCGTGCGGCGGTGGTGGCGGCCAAGGAGCACGGCGCCGCAGCCATGACCAAGCTGGCCCAGCAGGCCCTGTGCGAGCTGGGCATCACCGTGCGGGAGGCCGGCACCTCGCACGGCGACGAGGTCCACCCCGACGACTACGCCGAGATCCCCGTGCTCAACTTCGACGCCGGGCTGAACAGCAAGACCCGGTGGCGCACCTCGCGGACCCAGGACCCCGAGCCGATCGGCACCAACGTCGGCTACAACTTCCGCGCCGGCAAGCGGCGCTTCGCCATCATCGGGCCCAACTCACTCAGCGAGGACAGCCCGCTGCGCACCCGCCAGTACGCCCAGCACGAGCTCAACCTGGTGGCGCACGACCGGGCACCCGGCGAGACCAAGGCCGACGAGGAGCTGGCCACCTGGACCGAGGACTTCCGGGGATACTTCCACCAATACCTGGTGCTGAAGCACAACCGGCCGACCTGGCAGCCGCTGATCGGCTACTACGCCAAGGCCAACGACGGGCCCAAGAAGCAGGCGCTCCAGCGGCTGGTGGCCTACTACAACAGCCCGCCCGTACCCGGGGACCAGGCCGATCGGGTGCGCCAGGCCATGCGCATGTGGATGAGCAAGTCCAGCGGTGACCTGATCGACGCGCTCGACGCCGCCCTGCCGGCGGCACGGTGAGGTGACGGTGGACCTCGACGGCGACTGCGAGGCCGCCCCGGGCCTACCGCGAGGACTTCCTGGCGCGGGGGCGCCGCTTGCGGCTCGGCGGCGCCGCCTCGGCCACCCGGTCCCGTAGCTCCCGCACGGCCCGGACGGCGCCGTCGGCCACCACGTCGACCTGCGGCGTCGTCTGGTAGTCGCCGGTCACGCCGAAGTACACCCGGCCGTTGTACGAGAGGATCGCGGTGCTCACCCGCACCCCGTGGTAGATCGGCACGAAGGGCCGGTACTCGATCATCTCGCGACCGAGGCAGTACAGCGGGGACTGCGGGCCCGGCACGTTGGTGGTCACGGTGTTGATCGACCGCTGCGGCAGCCGCCGCATCGCCCAGGACGCCAGGCGGCTGGCGGTCCCGATGGCGGCCGGTGGCGCGAGATCGCCGATCTCGGTCAGCACGGCACCCGCCTCCGCCATGCGCGAGCCCTTCAGCTCGCCGAGCTGCTCCTGCACCAGGCGCAGGCGCGCGACCGGATCGGCCACGCCGACCGGCAGCTCGTAGAGCATGGCCGACACCCGGTTGTCGAGGATGCCGTGCCCGTCCTCGTGCCGGGTCGACACGGGGACGAGCGATCGGAACACGGTGCCGACGACCTCGTCGCCCCTGTCGATCAGCAGCTCGCGGTACCCGCCGGTCACCGCCGTGAGGACGACGTCGTTCACCGTGGCCCCGAAGGCCCGGCCGACCGCCTTCACGTCGGCCAGCGCCACGTCGGCGTGCGCCCACGAGCGGTGGGGACCGATTGATCCCTCGACCGACAGCGGGGAGGTCGCGCCCAGGTGGCGGACCCACCGCCCCAGGCCCTGGACCGTGGGGAGCGCCGCCCGGGCGGCCGCCACAGGATTGCGGACCGCGGCCGGCAGCCCCCGGGCCGACGTGACGGCGTCGCGCGCCAGGCCCGCCCAGGCGCCGAGCACCTTGACGGCGCCGCCGGGCTCCGGCGACGGCTCCCACGGCACCGGGTCCGGTATCTCGGTGGTCGGTGTCGGGTCGAGCAGCACCTGCAGGAGCCCGGCGCCGGCGACGCCGTCGACCAGGCAGTGGTGGATCTTGAAGATGAGGGCCCAGCGATCGTCTTCGAGACCCTCGACCAGCCAGGTCTCCCACAAGGGCCGGTCGCGGTCGAGCTCCTGCGACATGAGGCGACCCATCAGGGCGCAGAAGGCGCGGTCGTCGCCCGGGCTCGGGAGCGCGGTGCGCCGGAGGTGGTAGCCGCGGTCGAAGTCGGGGTCGTCCGCCCAGATGGGGCGGCCGAGCTCCAGCGGCACCGAGCGGACCCGCTGGCGGTACCGCGGGATCTGGTGCATCTTCCCCTCGACGAGCCGGGCCAGCTCGCCCGTCGTCGGGGGCGGGCCGGCGAACACGCACGCCCCGGCGATGTGCATGTGCGCGATGCCGTCCTCGATGTGGAGGAACTCGGCATCCAGGGTGCTCAAGGTGTCCACGGGGTCCTCCCGGCTCGAACTGGTCGATCGGGGCCCGACGAGGCGTACCCACCTCCCCCACCCCCGGAACCGGCAGGCCGACACTCGCGCCGACGGATGCGATCGGGCAGGGCCGAAGGGCCCGATCGCGACCGCGCGACGTCACCATGTGCCGGATGGCGGGTTGGACGCCGACCCGCCCCAGAACTGTCCGGTTCGCGCGACGCTGGGCACTGCGGGCGTCCGATCGGGCATCACAGAGCCACTTCTCTTGACGATTCGCCCGGCCGCCCGTACCGTCCGGCCAGCGTGACGACGCGCGGCCGGTTCAGGGCGCCGTGCGTCCCGCCGAAGGGGAGGACGGATGAGGGCTCACCGTGGACTTCTGGCGGCGATGGCTGCCATCGCGCTCGCCGCGGCGTTGATCGCCCCGGCCGGGGCGCAGCCCGTGAGGAACGCGACGCCGGCGGGCCCGCAGCCCGGGTCGCCGGCCCGGCTGCAGATGTACGAGGCGACGGTCGATGCCGCCACGGCCAACCGCCTGGCCGACGAGGGCTACGAGATCGTGTCGACCGAACAGGTCGACGGCGGGGTCCACGTCGTCCTGGTGCTGTACCCCTGGCAGCGCACGGCGATCGAGAAGCAGGGCATCGACCTGGTGGTGTGGACCAACACCGAGGGTGTCACCGCCACCGACCTGGCCGCCCAGCAGAAGGACGCCGGCTACACGGTCTGGCGCGACTACGACGGTCCCGACGGGATGCGCGCCTACATGGACGAGGTCGCCGCCGCCAACCCGGACCTGCTCAAGCTCGAGGTGATCGGGACGACCTACGGCACCGCTCCCGAGGGCGGACCGGACACGCCGCGCGACATCGTGGCGCTCAAGCTCACCGCTGACGCGAACACGGTGCCCGACAACAGCCGGCCCGCCGTGCTCTTCAGCGCGACGCAGCACGCCCGTGAGTGGATCAGCACCGAGGTCGACCGGCGGCTGCTCGAGTGGCTCGTCAAGATGTACCGCGAGGACCGGCAGGAGATCGTCGACCTGCTGGGCACGACCGAGCTGTGGTTCGTGATGGTCGCCAACCCCGACGGCTACCAGTACACCTTCGACCACGACCGCCTGTGGCGGAAGAACCTCCGCGACAACGATGGCGACGACGTGATCACCTCCGCCGACGGGGTCGATCCCAACCGGAACTTCCCCCAGAACTGGAACTTCGACGACGAGGGCTCGGCGTCGATCACCGCGGACCAGACCTACCGCGGCCCGTCCCCCGCCTCGGAGCCCGAGACCCAGGCGATGATCGGCCTCTACGACCGCGTCGACTTCGAGTTCCACGTCAACTACCACTCCTTCGGCGAGCTGCTGCTCTACAGCTTCGGCTACCAGGTCAACACCCCGTCGGCCGACGACCCGATCTTCGTGGCGCTGTCGGGCACCGACGCCAAGCCGGCCGTCGACGGGTTCGACCCGGGGGTCGGCGCCGACCTCTACACCACCAACGGCGAGACCACCGACTACGCCCATGCCGCGCGCGGCACCCTGGCGTGGACCCCGGAGCTGGGCGACGGGCCCCACGACGACGGCTTCGTGTTCCCCGACAAGGAGGGCAACGTCCAGCACGAGTTCTCGAAGAACCTGCCCTTCGCCCTGTCGGTCGCCAAGTCGGCCGCCGATCCCGACGACCCGGTGACGTCCACCAACATCGAGGTCGAGCCCTTCTACCTGAACGTCGCCGACATCGACCCGCAGAAGAGCTGGAACCCGATGAGCGACTTCCGGTTCGCCTACTCCTACAGCGGCGCGGACCAGCCGGTGCAGGTCCTGGCCAAGCGCGACCTGGACGGCGACGGCGCCGAGGACCCGGTGTCGCTGAACTACTCCGTCAACGGCGGCGCGCCGCTCACCGTCGACGCACCCGAGTGGCAGGGCGGCGACCGCTACGGCGACGCGGGCGACGTCTACTACCACGTCGTCCGCGGCTCGGTGACGGGCGCGGCCGCCGGCGACACGGTCACGGTGTGGTTCACGGGCGGGGGCCAGACCAGCGACTCGTTCACCTACGAGGTCGTGACCGACGCGCCCAAGGACATCCTGGTGGTGGCCGCCGAGGACTACACCGGCACCTCGAACGTGCCGGCCTACGACCCCACCGCCGGACCCCACTACCTCGACTACTACACCGACGCCCTCACGGCCAACGGCAAGACGTACGACGTCTACGACGTCGACGCCCGGGGTCACACCGCCCCCGACCACCTCGGCGTGCTCGGCCACTACGACGCCGTCGTCTGGTACACCGGCAACGACCTGCTCACCCGCGAGCCGGGGCAGCCCGGCGGCACCGGGGCGGCGACGCTGGCCGACAACGAGATGCTCGAGCTGCGGGCCTACCTGAACGAGGGCGGCCGGCTCCTCTACACGGGACGGCACGCCGGGTGGCAGTACGCCAACGCCTTCGACTACAACCCGGTGACCACCCCGCCGTACTGCGACGCCGTCGACCAGACGGTCGACGACGGGTGCCTGCTGCTGTCGGACGACTTCCTGCAGTACTGGCTGGGCGCCCAGCTGTTCATCGAGGACGGCGGCACCAACGCGGCGACCGAGGAGCCGTTCGGCATGTCGGGCACGGCGGACGGGCCGTTCGCCGGGACGGCGTGGACGCTCAACGGCGGGGACAGCGCCGACAACCACCACGCCAACACGTCCCGGGGCACCACGCAGTCGTTCCTGTCGACGAGCAGCCTCCATCCGCCGAACGACTACCCGCAGTTCGCGAGCGATGCGGTGGCGTCGTGGGACACGGGCGTGGCCGGGGCCTTCGCCCCGCACTCGGAGAGCTACTACCTGTACTCCGGCCGGGCCGACGTCAGCTACAAGCGCGTGACCAACACCATCGACCTCACCGGCGGCGGCGTGACCGACCCGACGCTGAGGTTCTTCACGTCCTACGACACCGAACGCGACTGGGACTTCGTCTTCGTCGAGGCCCACACCGTCGGGGAGGAGGACTGGACGACGCTGCCGGACCAGAACGGGCACACCACCCAGAACACCGGCGAGTCCTGCCCCGAGGGTTGGCACACCGATCCGAACGACGAGATCCACCCCTTCCTCGCCCACTACCAGACGTTCAACGGCGCCGGCGTCGCGTGCGACCCGGTCGGCACGACCGGGGAGTGGAACGCCGCGACCGGCCGCTCGAACGGCTGGCAGGAATGGAGCATCGACCTGTCCGGCTACGCCGGCAAGCAGGTCGAGGTGTCCATCTCCTACGCCAGCGACTGGGGCGTGCAGGGCATCGGGACGTGGCTCGACGACGTCACGGTGTCGACCGGGGCCACCGAGTCGTTCGAGAGCGGCCTCGGCGACTGGGTCGTGACGGGCGCCCCACCCGGCAGCGCCGACAACCCCAACGACTGGACCCGCACCACCGACGTCGGATACGAGGAGGGCGCCATCGTGGCGATGAGCCCCACGAACGCCGACTTCCGCACGGTCTACTTCGGGTTCGGGCTCGAGGGCGTCACGTCGGCGGCCCAGCGCAACGAGCTCATGGGAGGCGCGCTGGCCTACCTGCTGTAGCCCCGACGCCGGGAGGGCACCCCGGGTGACCCTCCCGGCCTGTCGCTTGCCGAAAGGTCGTCAGCGCTCGATCGCCTCGCGGCAACGGGCCGCATCGAGCGTCTGTCCTGCTTCGTCGAACAGGCGGGCCGCCCGGGCCAGGAGACGGTCGGTCTCGACCCGGTCGCCCTCCACGCGAGCCAGGCACGCCTTCGCCTCGGTGACGCTGCCCTTCCAGGCGGTGCCCTCCCACCGCGCGGCCGACAGCTCGGCCACCGCCAGGTGGTGCCGTGCCTCGTCGAGGCGGCCACCTTCCGCGCAGGCCACCGCCGAGGGGACGGCCACCATGACCTGGCAGAACGGGCATGCCCCCGGCTCGTCGAGCGTCTCTGTCGCCTCGTCGACCACCGCCAACGCCGACTCGGCGTCGGGCGCCGCCGAGATCAGCGTCCCGTAGGTGCGCTGGAGGATGTGGTGCGCCAGCGGCGACCAGCGGGCCAGCACGAGTGCCTCGCGCGCCCGGCCCTCGGCCGCCGCGCGGTTCCCCGCGGCCAGCTCCGCCTCCGCCAGCCGCTGGAGCGAGTGCGCGGTCCCGGTCTCGGCCCCCAGCTCGCGGTGCAGCGCCACCGCGTCGAGCAGGTCGCGCCGGGCGGCATCGATCTCGCCCCCCAGGAGCTCGGCCTCGCCGGCGACGCACGCGGCGAAGGCCACGGCCCGGCGCGCGCCTGCCCGCTCGGCGTTGGCCCGCAGCTCGTGCGCCAACGTCACCACCTCGGCGTAGGGCGTCGGGCCGTACAGGAGGTACTCGGCGACGCAGATGTGGCAGTCGAAGATCTTCGACGCCAGGTCCGGGCTCTCCTTCGTCGCCCGGAGCTCGCGCAGCAGCCGGTCGAACCACTGGCCCTGGTTGTGGGCGACCATGCCCTCGAGCGTGATGATGTCGAGCAGGATGTCGGGGGCGTCCGGGGCCAGGGCACGGTCGCGGGCGGCCTCGACGACCTGGTGCGCCGTGGCGATGTCGCCGGTGAGGTAGGCGTACATGCCGAGCGCGATGAGGATGACGCCGTCATCGGGGCCACCGCCCGGGGCCAGCCCGTCGAGCGCCTCGGTCGCCGTGGCCAGGTCGCCCGACACCATCGCCGCCCGCGCCAGGCGGGCCCGCAGGCCGGCGACCCGGTCGAGCGACGCCAGCGACAGCGCGGTGCGGTAGGCGGGCACGGCGCTCGGATCGCCCGACGCCACCAGGGCGTCGCCCCGCAGCCGGAGGAGCTCGACGCGCTCGGCGCGGGGCGCGTGGTCCACGAGGGCCGCGGTCCACCGGAGCACGTCGGGGTGGCGGTGCGCGGCGGCCGCGTGCCTCGCCGCCGCGAGTCCCGGCGAGACCGCTGCCGCCGTGTCCCCGGCCGCCAGCAGGTGCGTCGCCACGCGCTCGGGCGGCGCACCCAGGTCCTGCAGCACGCGGGCGGCCGCCCGGTGGACCTCGGACCGCCGGTGCGACGGCAACCACGCCGCGAGCCGCGCCGCCTCGTCCGGGTCGGCGAATCGGAAGCCACCGTGCACCACCGGAACGATCACCCCGCTCGCGAGCGCCAGGTCGAGCACGCGGTCCCCGCGGGCGGCATCGATGCCCGCGGTGGCCCGGAACTCGAGCAGGTCGAAGCTCGGGCCGCCGGCGGCGACCCGCGCCAGCACCTCCCGGACCTCGACGGGCGCGGCGTCCAACCTGTCGGTGGGCCCGGCGGTCGCCGTTGCCTCGAGCGTCACCCGCCGGAAACCCGGGCCGAGCGCGACGCCCGGACGGTGCGCGCACAGCACTGCGAGCCGGTGCCGATGCCCCAGGCGGGCGACGTGACGGACGAGCGCCAGCGTCTCGTCGTCGGCGAGCTCGAGATCGTCGAGCGCGAGAAGGGTGGGACGGTCCGTCGCGGCCAGCACCACCAGCTCGCGCACGGCGACGAACAGGCGTTGGCGCGTCGTGGGGCCCTGGCCCGCCAGGCAGCGCTCGAGCTCGGCCCGGGCGCCCGGCGGCAGGCGGTCGACGAGCGCCGGCTCGCGCTGGACCAGCTCGTCGACCGCGTCCAGCACGCATCCGAAGGTCCGCGCCCCGGCCCCGGCCGCGCTTCCCGTCCCGACCAGGTGCCCGCTGGCGATGGCGAGGTCGACCGCCCGGTCGAGCAGCGCCGACTTGCGCGAGGCGTGCGGGCCGTCGATGTCGAGGAGCTGGCCGTGACCGGCGCCGAGGGCGCCGATCAGCTCGGCCGCTCGATCCTCGACGGCGCGCTCGGGGCCCGTCGCGACCTCGGGGCCGTCCGCGGCGGGCGGGGCGAGGACGTCCGGGCCCCCGGCCGATGTCCCGCCGGGCGTCG
>DASSGC010000659.1:0-5262 GCA_035693765.1 Acidimicrobiales bacterium | reverse complement strand
CCCGGCGAACCCGGCGATCTCCTCGTCGTCGAGGCCGGTCTCGGTGCCGTCCTCCCGCTCGACGGTCACCTGCGTCAGCCGCGACAGCATGTCGTCGGCCGGGCTGTTCCGCTTGTCGGCGGTCAGTCCGTAGAAGTACGCGCCCGTGTCGAGGATCGCCTGCCGGCCCTCGGGGGTGGGTTCCATCTGGCCCGCCTCGCGATGGAGGCTGAGGTCGAGCCACTCGCGGATCTGCTGGCGCTCGCCTTCCGGGACCCCGAGCATGCGGGAGATGATCTCGACGGGGAAGAGCGCCGAGAAGTCCTCCACGGCGTCGAAGTCGTCGGCCCCGTCCAGCCGGTCCAGGAAGCTGCAGATGACGTCCCGGATCATCGGCTCCAGCGCGGCGACGGCGCGCGGCGTGAACACCCGGCTGACGAGCGCCCGGAAGCGGTCGTGCTCCGGGGGATCCATCATGATGATGCTGCGGAAGCTCCGGATCAGCTCCGGGTCCTGCGAGAGCGTGGAGAGCTCGATGCCGTGGGCGCTCGAGAACCCCTTCCAGTCGCGGTGGGCGGCCACGACGTCGGCGAAGCGCGACAGCGCGTAGAACCCGTACCGCTCGCTGTGGTAGACGGGCGCCTCGTCCCGGAGGCGCCGGTACACCTCCGTCGGGTCGTTGAAGTACTCGTCCGAGTACGGGTCGAACTCGACTGCGACGGTGGTCATGCACGCTCCTCGTGGGGGAGGGGGTCGCCGGTGCGGCGCCCGGGTCCGCTCGGCGCACCCACAACTGCGGTTCGCATGTTCTCCCACCCGGGCGACGATGACGCTGCTGTTAGCCCACAGTAGTGCGCGATCGACCGCCGCACCGCTCGTTCCGGGTGCAATTGCGCGTTCGGCGTGACGCCGATGTCAGGTGACCCGCGCGGCGCCCGCCGCTAGCGGCCCAGCAGCCCCCGCTCGATGATGTGGGCCGCGGCGTCCGTCATGGCGGCGGGCCGCTCCCGCGTGCCGAACGCGCTGAGCAGCGCCAGCATCACGACGGCCTCGGTGTCGACGTCGCCGAAGTCGCGCGGCCGCAGGAAGCGCGTCATCACCCGCCGGCCCCAGTCGGTCGCCGCCGCGGAGTCGGCCCTGAGCGTCGGGTCCTCCAGCGTGGCGTCGACCCAGACGCGGATCATCGCCGCCTCGGTGGCCTGCGTGGCGTTGTAGCGCCGCAGCCACCGGCGCAGGGCGGCGCGGTCCGGCGAGCCGTCGTGCGCCGGCCCCGGTATCTCGATCAGGGAGGTCGACACGTTGCGCATCGCGCGCACCGCCAGGGTCTGCGCGAGCTGCTCCTTGCCCTCGAAGTAGCGGTAGAAGGCGCCGTGTGACAGCCCGGCGGCGACGACGACGTCGTCGATGCGCGTGCCGTGGTAGCCGCGGGTCACGAAGACGTCGCGGCCCGAGTCCACCAGCGCCGTGAAGGTGCGCCTGCCGGCCGCCGTCAGCTCGTGCGTTGTGTCGCCGCGCCGGAGGGCGTCCCGCATGACGGGGCCGAACGCGAGCGTCGGCGGCCGGCAGGCGGCCGGTGGGTGGACGTTCACGTCGGCCCGGAGACCGAACAGGGTGCGGTGCATGACGTCGGCCAGGGCGTCCTCGACACGCTCCCGCGGGTAGGCGTCGGGCGCGGCCGACCGCAGCAGCCGTGCGGTCTCGTGCGCGCGCGTCAGGCACTCCATCAGGAGCGAAAGGACGGGGTCGAGCTTGCGGGGCGGCAACGTCGTCGACGCCACCTTCGACCGGAACCTCGCCACGTTCCGCTCGGCCGTGCGTGCCGCCGCGGGCGCGACCGCCTCGTCGCTGTCGGACGCCGCCTGGAAGGCGTGGAAGACCGGCTCGTACCGCTCGTAGATGTCGGCGTGGCGGCCCACCCAGGCCCGCGTCGCCCGCCAGCCGTCGAGGTCGTCCGTCAGGGCGCTGAGCGCCTCCGTCGACGCCCTGAGCTGGCGGGCCACCTGGCCCGTCAACTGGCGGAACACGTCCTCCTTGCCCGAGAAGTACTGGTAGAAGGTCGCCCGGGAGCATCCCGCGACCTTGGTGATGTGCGCGATGCCGCTGCGGTGGTAGCCCCGTTCCCCGAACACCTGCTGGGCGGCGTCGAGGATGCGTTGCTGCGTCCGCTGCCCGCGCGCACCGACCTCGGGGTTCTCGGAGAACGGCGCACGGCGCACGGCCGACGTCGCCTCGCCGTCGGGCAGCTGGTCGTCGACGGCGATCGTGGCGGGCGCACGATCGGAGCCTGTTTGCGGAGGAGCCATCGACAACCTTGCGACATCGGCCGGCAGGCGGCAGTCTCGTCACGGAGCGGCAGCCTCGCTGCCGCATCGCTCGCTGATGCATTGCTCGCTGACGCAGTGCTCGCTACTGCACTGCGCGCCTACGGTACATAACTCTAGTGTCAGGTGCAGTGGCACTGACGGATGTCGTCGCCACCCGCCGGCCGCCGCCGCCCGATCGCCAGAACACCGTGGTGACAGGGGATCAACGGCGAGACTCCCGCTGCCTCGGGCACCGTGCCCTGCTAGCATGACGTGACGCACCCGTTAGTTCCCGTAGGTTGATGGTGCAGTCTGACGACACGAGGGGGTCGGCGATGGACATCAACGACATGGTGCTGGTGAGCGTCGACGACCACGTGGTCGAGCCGCCGCACCTCTTCGAGGGCCGGCTCCCCGCCCGGTACGCCGACCTGGCCCCGCAGTTCGTCACCCGTGACGACGGCACGAACGCGTGGGTCTACGAGGGCCAGGAGATCGCGAACGTCGCGCTCAACGCCGTGGCCGGTCGGCCGCGCGAGGAGTACGGCATGGAGCCGACGTCGTTCGCGGAGCTGCGGGCCGGCTGCTACGACATCGACGAGCGGGTGAAGGACATGGACGCCAACGGCGTGCTCGGCTCGCTTTGCTTCCCCTCGTTCCCGCAGTTCTGCGGGCAGCTGTTCGCCCGCACGGAGGGCAAGGACGTCGCGCTCGCCATGGTGCGGGCCTACAACGACTGGCACATCGAGGAGTGGTGCGGCACGCATCCGGGTCGCTTCATCCCGTGCTCCCTGCCGGCGATCTGGGACCCGGAGGTGCTCGCCGCCGAGGTGCGCCGCACCGCCCGGATGGGGGCGCACGCGGTCACCTTCTCCGAGAACCCGTCGAAGCTCGGCTGGCCGAGCCTGCACGCCGACCACTGGGACCCGTTCTGGACGGCGTGCAGCGACGAGGGTGTGGTCGTGTGCCTCCACATCGGGTCGTCGTCGCAGCTCGTGATCACCGCCCCGGACGCTCCGATCGACTGCCTGATCACGCTCACGCCGATCAACATCGTGCAGGCGGCGACGGATCTCATCTGGTCGCCGGTCCTGCGCAAGTTCCCCGACATCAGGTTCGCGCTGTCCGAGGGCGGCATCGGCTGGATCCCCTACTTCCTGGAGCGCATCGACCACAACTACGGGCGCCACCACGCCTGGACCGGGCAGGACTTCGGCGACCGCCTGCCGAGCGAGGTCTTCAACGAGCACGTGCTCACGTGCTTCATCGACGACAAGTTCGGCGTCGCGAGCCGGGAGTTCCTGAACCTGGACCACGTGATGTGGGAGTGCGACTACCCGCACTCCGACTCGACGTGGCCGTTCGCGCCCGAGGAGCTGGCGTCCCACTTCGAGGGCGTCAGCGACGCGGACATCGACCGCATGACCCACCTCAACGCCATGCGGCACTTCCGCTACGACCCCTTCACCGTCCTCGGGGGACGGGAGAGCTGCACGGTCGGTGCGCTGCGCGCCCGGGCCGCGGGCCACGACGTCTCCGTGCGCTCGACCAACGCCAGCAGGGTCGGGCAGCACGCCACCCTCTCGGTGGACCTCGCCACGCCCGGCAGCGGCTGACGCCGGCCTCGGCACCGTCCCGGGTCGGCGAGGGCCGTCCGGGAGGGCGGGTGGCGACGGTGGCCCGTCACGCCACAATATGGTCCGGCCGCCGCGGCGGGCCCCGTCGGTCGGCGGAGCCGCCGACGCCCCCACCCCACCGACGAGGACACCCCCCCGTGCTCACCCGACTGCTGCGCTCGCACCTCCGGCCCTACCGCGGGCTGTTGATCGCCATCGTGGGGCTGCAGGCGGTGCAGGCGCTGGCCTCGCTGTACCTCCCGACGCTCAACGCGGACATCGTCGACCGGGGCATCCTGCAGGGCGACAACGCCTACATCCGCTCGGTGGGGCTGGCGATGCTCGGCGTCACGGTCGTCCAGGTGGCGTTCTCGGTGGGCGCCGTGTACCTCAGCGCGAAGGTCGCCATGGGCTTCGGGCGCGACGTGCGTGGCGACCTGTTCCACCGGGTCACCGACTTCTCGGCCCGTGAGGTCAACCACTTCGGGGCGCCGTCGCTGATCACCCGCATCACCAACGACGTGCAGCAGGTGCAGATGCTGGTGGTGATGGCCTTCACCCTGGCCGTCGCCGCCCCCATCACGGTGATCGGCGGCAGCATCCTCGCCCTGCAGCAGGACGTCGGACTGTCCTGGCTCGTCGTCATCGCCCTGCCGGCCCTCGGGCTCAGCGTCGGCTCGGTCGTCTGGCGGATGATCCCGCTCTTCCGCACGATGCAGGAGCGCATCGACGGCGCCAACCTCGTGCTCCGCGAGCAGATCATCGGCATCCGGGTCGTGCGGGCCTTCGTGCGCGAGCCCCGCGAGGTCGAGCGCTTCGCCGACGTCAACGACCAGCTCACCCGGACGTCGTTGCACGCCGGACGGCTGATGGCGCAGATGTTCCCGATGCTGCTGTTCATCATCAACGCGTCGAGCGTGGGCGTGCTGTGGTTCGGCGCCAACCGCATCGGCAGCGGCGACATGACCGCCGGCTCGCTCATCGCCTTCCTCAGCTACTTCACGCTCATGCTCATCGCCGTGATGATGTCGATGTTCGTCGCCCTCATGGCGCCCCGGGCCGCCGTGTGCGCCGAGCGGATCGTCGGCGTCCTCGACACCGAGTCGTCGGTGCGGGCCCCCACGGCCCCGGTCACCGCCATCACCCGTTCGGGCTCGCTCGAGCTGCGCGGTGCCGGCTTCCGCTACCCGGGCGCGGCCGAGCCGGTGCTCGACGGCGTGTCGTTCACGTCGGGCCCCGGGCAGACCACGGCGGTGATCGGGAGCACCGGGGCGGGCAAGACGACGCTCGTGAACCTGGTGGCCCGGCTGGTCGACGCGACCGCCGGGCAGGTGCTGATCGACGGCGTCGACGTGCGCGACCTC
>DASSGC010000658.1:0-2058 GCA_035693765.1 Acidimicrobiales bacterium | reverse complement strand
GGGGTCGGGTGTGGCAGCCCGATCGCCAACGGTTCCGTCGCTGGCTGTCTCGCGACGTCGCTCGTCGAGCCGATGGGCAGCCGGTGGCGATGGCGGTGGAGGGCTGCACTGGCTGGCGGTACGTGGTCGAGGAGATCACCGCGGCGGGCTTCGAGGCGCACCTGGCCGAGCCGGCGGACACGCAGGCGGCGCGGGGCCGCAAGCGGCACGCCAAGACCGCTCCGACGCCCGGATGCTGCGCGAGTTGTTGCAGTCCGGCGACCACGCACCAACTCGTGGCTGTCCAAGTACGGACAGCTCCGCCGCAACACCGACCGCAGCACCAGCCACCGGCTCGCCCAGTTCGCCCTCGCCGTCACATTCCTGCTCATCGCCAAACTCATCGACTGGCGAAACCGCTGGTCACCCACCCTGCCATCTGTTCGCTGAGCCCTGGGATGTAGACGCCGCGCGATCTATTAGCCTGTGCGCTAATCTTAATGCCGATGGTTGCCGCTCAGGGCCGGCCGGGCAAGGGGCCTCCCTCCCTGCCGGAGGTCGAGACCGTCTTCGACGCGCTTGCCCACGAAGCCCGGCGCCACATCGTCCAGCTCCTGGCCCATTACGGCCCCGAGCTGCCGTCCGGGTACCTGGCCAAGCGCTTCACCCACAGCTGGCCGACGACGACCCGTCACCTGCACGTGCTCGAGGCGGCAGGCGTCGTCAGCGTGCGACGTGACGGGCGGAGGTGCGTCTACCGGCTGGAGCGAGACCGCCTGCGGCGCGTCGTCGGCGGCTGGCTGGCACAGCTCGATCCACCTACCAGCGAGCAGACCTGGCTGCCGTCGGGCCCGCGCTCGGTCACGAAAGGAACCACCTCATGAGCACCGCCGCGAAGCTCTTCCGCGTCACCCTCGAGGTCGCCGATCTCGAGAGCGCCACCGACCTCTACCGCGACCTCCTCGACATCGAGGGCAAGCGCCACCCCGGCGCCCGGCACTACTTCGACTGCGGCGGGGTCATCCTCGCTGTTCTCGACGTCTCCCAAGGTGGGATGACGCCCACCCCCGGCCCGAAGTCGTTGTACTTCGCGGTCGATGACCTCGACGCCGTCCACGACCGGGCGTCACGTCTCGGGGTGCTGGCGCCCTACCAGGTGCACGGCGAACCGGCCGGCGAAGTGCTCGACCGCCCCTGGGGCGAGCGCTGCTTCTACGTGGTCGACCCCTGGGGCAACGACCTCTGCTTCTGCCAGGACGGCACCCTCTACACCTGAGACACCCGACGACCCAGGAACAACGCGCCGGACCGGGTTCGCTAGGGGTCGAGCGCCACGACAACGCCGGTGAGGCGGCGGCGCACCGGCTTCGCCGTCATGTCCAGGCCACAGGGCCGCGTCGGCCGAGGGGGTCGTGGCTGTCCAACTACGGCCAGCTCCGCGCAACACCGACCCCAAGATCATCCACCGGCTCGCCCAGTTCGCCCTCGCCGTCACGTGCCTGCAACAGCCACACTCATCGACTGGCGAAACCGCTGGTCACCAACCCCGACACCTATCCGCTGAGCCTCTTGGCTTAGTCGCTGAGTCAGCGGCCGGGATGGACACGCCCAGAGCCTCGCAGCCCATCCGATCTCGGGTGCCCTAGCTAGAACACCGGGTCGCAGGCACCGTCGCTGAGAGTCCGCGCGGCTAGCGCTGCCTCCTGCAAGCGGTCGGAGAGCCCGACCCGAACGACGGCTACGAGATCGTCAAGTCGCGCCAGAACATCGCGCGTCGATGCGCTAGGGAGTATCGGTGGCGGTGATGACTCGTCGGGCGGTTAGATCCGTACGGTCGGCTTCTCGGGCTGCTCGGCGGTGGACATCACCTCTGGTGTAGGGCTCTGATCGATCGTGCTATCGGGCGGCGCCGGCGAGGAAGGCTGCCACCACGTAGGTGGCGTGCCGGTCGAGCGAGACCCGTGCCCGGTCGTAGCGCATCGTCGTGCGCGGGTCGGCGTGGCTCGCAGCCTCCTGGACGCCTCGGAGCGGGACGCCTGCGTCGAGGGCGGCGGTGATGAACGCATGGCGGAGCGTGTG
>DASSGC010000657.1:0-3135 GCA_035693765.1 Acidimicrobiales bacterium | reverse complement strand
TTATCGACGGTCTCGTCAATAATACGGTGTTGTATTGACAACGATGCGTCCCGTTCGTACAACAGTCCCACTGGCGCCCGGGGGCCGGGCGCAGGACACGCGTGACAGTCGGTCGGACGTCACGCAGAGGGGGACCCAGACATGGAGACACCGAGACCACGTGCCCGCCTGGGCGCGCTGATGGCCGCGGCCGGCGTGATGCTCGCCTCGCTCGTCCTCAGCCCCAGCCCCGGCGGCGCACAATCCAACCCGTTGCAGCGGGGCCCCGCCCCCACCCAGGCATCGGTCGAGGCCGCCCGCGGGCCGTTCGCCTTCTCGTCGGTCACCGTGCCCCGGGGCAACGGCTTCGGCGGCGGCACCATCTACTACCCGAACGACACGAGCCAGGGCACCTTTGGCGTCGTCGCCGTCTCGCCGGGGTTCACCGAGGGCCAGAACGCCATCTCGTGGACCGGGCCGCGCCTCGCGTCCCAGGGCTTCGTCGTGATCACCATCGCGACGCTCAACGTCTTCGAGGGGCCGAGCGCCCGGGCCGACGAGCTGACCTCCGCCCTCGAGTGGGCGTCAACCGCCGGCCCGGCCGCCGCCCGCCAGCGCATGGACCCGAGCCGCTTCGCGGTGATGGGCCACTCGATGGGTGGCGGCGCCACGCTGGAGACCGTCCGGGACAACCCGGACTACCAGGCCGGCGTGGCCCTGCAGCCATGGGACCTCGGCCAGAACTTCGGCAGCGTCCAGGTCCCGACCCTCATCGTCGGCGCCCAGAACGACGTCATCGCCACGGTCGGCGCCCACGCCCGGCCCTTCTACAACCAGATCCCGGCCACCGCCGAGAAGGCGTACCTCGAACTGGCCGGAGCCGGTCACTTCGTGGGCACCTCCCCGGGCACCAACGTCCACCAGGCCCGGACCGCCATCTCGTGGCTCAAGCGGTACGTCGACAACGACACCCGCTACGAGCAGTTCCTCTGCCCGCCGCCGTCGGGGACCGGCATCAGCCAGTACCAGCACACCTGCCCCGGCTGACCCACCGGAGCCCCGCCTGACCGGTCAGGCACGACGGTGGCGGTCGCTCCGGCGGCCGCCACCGTCCGCGCCCGGGGCCGGGTCGGCCAGACTCCGGGAGGTGATCACCAGCACGGCCAACCCCCGGGTCAAGGACGTCCTGCGGCTGCGGAAGCGCCGGGCCCGGGACGAGACCGGGCGCTTCGTCGTCGAGGGCCGCCGCGAGGTCTCCCGGGCGGCCGAGGCGGGCATCACGCTCGACCAGGTCCTCTACTGCCCCGGGCTGTTCTCCCCGGGCGAGGGTGCCGACACCGCGGCCTGGGGTGACGTGGCTGTAGAGGTCGCCCGGCCCGTGTTCGAGCGGCTGTCACACCGCGAGGGGCCCGACGGCGTCCTCGCCGTGGCCCGGGCCTTCCCCACCGACCTCGACCGGCTCGACCCCGGGCCCCGGCCCCTCGTGCTGGTGGTGGCCGAGGTCGAGAAGCCGGGCAACCTCGGCGCCATGATCCGGACGGCGGCGGCGGCCGGGGCCTCCGCCGTCGTCGCCGCCGACCCGGTCACCGACGTGTTCAACCCCAACGTCATCCGGGCCTCGCAGGGCGCCGTCTTCGCCGTACCCCTGGCGGTGGCCGCCGCCGACGCGGTGCTCGCCTGGCTCCGCGGCCACGGCATCGCCGTCTTCGCCGCCGGGCCCCGGGCCGACCGCCCGTACTGGGACCTCCCCCTGCACGAGCCGGCGGCCATCGTCATCGGCGCCGAGCACCGGGGCCTGCCCGACGCCTGGTTCGCCGCCGCGGACGCCGGGCTCCGCATCCCGATGCCCGGCAGGCGGGGGGTCGACTCGCTCAACGCCGCCACCGCCGCTGCGGTCGTGCTGTTCGAGGCGGTCCGCCAGCGGTCGCGGCCCGGCACCTGACCGGGACCGCTCGCCCCCGGCGCGGCCGGCCCGCACCCAACTGGCGGCGGACCGTTCCCCCGGCGCACCGAGGCGCGCCGTGCCCCCGGGCGCACCGAGGCGCGCAGTGCCCCCGGGCGCACGGCAGCGGCGCCGGAACGAGCCCCGACCGCACCCCGAGCAGGGCCCCGGCGGCGTCGACCTCGGGCTCCTTGCCGCCGCACCGGCACGACGCCATGATGCCCCAATGCCTGAGGGCCGTGCGCTCCAACTGGTCGCGTCCGACCAGCGGCGCGGGGCGGAGACGTTCGCCGTCGATCTGGCGGCGGCCCTGTCCCGCCGCGGCCTGGACGCGCCGACCGTGGCGCTGTCGGGCTCGCTGCAGCCCGACAGCCTCCCGATCAGGTCGCTCGGCGCGCGCGCCCTCGCGCCGTCGACGCTGCGCGCCCTGCGGCGCCTCGTGCACCGTGGTGAGCGGATCGCGGCGGTCGTCGCCCACGGGTCGCGCACCCTGCCGGCCTGCGCGCTGGCGCTGGCCGGGACGGGTGTGCCGTTCGCCTACCGCAGCATCGGCGACCCGCTGCACTGGTCGGCCCGGGGGCTCGCCCGGCTGCAGATGGCGCTGCAGCTGCGGCGGGCGGCGCTCGTGACCGCGCTCTGGCCCGGGGCGGCCGACGTGATGATGAGCCTGCACGGGGTGCCGGCCGATCGCATCAGGGTGGTGCCCAACGGTGTGCCGGCCGCCCGCTGCCCGGTGCCGACCGCGGACGACCGCGCGGCGGCCCGCGCCCGGTTCGGCGTACCGGCCGGCGCGGCGGTCGTGGGCTACGTCGGTGCGCTCACGGTCGAGAAGTGTGTGGCCTCGGCCGTGGCGGCGGTCGCCCGGTGCCGCGGGATGCACCTCGTGGTGGCGGGCGACGGGCCCGAGCACCGGGCGCTGGAGGCGCAGGCGCGCGCCGATGCCCCCGGCCGGGTGACGTTCGCCGGCGTGGTCCCCGGCGCCCGGCCGGTGCTGGCGGCCTCCGACGTGCTCGTGCTGCCCAGCCGGTCGGAGGGCATGCCGGGGGTGCTGATCGAGGCCGGCCTGAGCGGGGTGCCCGTCGTGGCGAGCGCCGTCGGCGGCGTCCCGGAGGTCGTGGCCGACGGCGAGACCGGGGTGCTGGTCCCGCCCGGCGACGAGGCCGCCCTGGCCGCCGCCCTGCAGCGGGTGGTCGACGGCGGCGGCGCTGCCCACG
>DASSGC010000656.1:0-5107 GCA_035693765.1 Acidimicrobiales bacterium | reverse complement strand
CGCCCGATCGGCGAGGACCATCGCCGCGGCGCCGTCGTTCACGCCGG
This sequence comes from Acidimicrobiales bacterium, assembly GCA_035693765.1. GTDB lineage: Bacteria > Actinomycetota > Acidimicrobiia > Acidimicrobiales > VFJN01 > ZC4RG19. Next base: position 5,060 of record DASSGC010000656.1, on the reverse strand, counting down.
AGGCGTTCCCGGCCGTGATGCTGAACCCCTCGATCTCGGGATGGATGGGCCGCAGCGACGCGAGCTTCTCCATGCTCGTGGTGCGGCGCGGGTGCTCGTCGACGGCGAAGGTCGACTTGGTGCCGTCGCGGCCGACCACGTCCAGGGGCACGATCTCGTCGGCGAAGGACCCGGCGTCGATGGCCGCCACGGCGCGCTGGTGCGACCGCAGCGCCCACGCGTCCATGTCCTCCCGGCTGACACCGGCCTCGACGGCGGCGTTCCAGCCGACCGTGATCGACATGTCCTCGTTCGGCGCGGTCGCGGTGTTCCGGTGGCTGGGCGGCGCCCAGTCCTCCCAGTCGTCGGTGCCGGGGACTCGCCGCGTCCACCGGGGCGCGGTGGACGCGGACTCCACCCCGCCCGCGACCATCACCCGGTCCATGTCGGCCCGGATGCTGCCGGCGGCGGTGGCCACGGCCGCCAGGCCGGACGCGCAGTGCCGGTTGTGGGCCAGGCCGGGCACGTGCTCGAGGCCGGCCTCGACCGCCACGTAGCGGGCGATGTCGCCGCCGCCGTAGCGGGACTCGCCCAGGATCACGTCGTCGACGAGGGCGGGGTCGACCGCCGACCGGCGCACGGCCTCGGCCACGACCCGCGTGCCCATCTCGAAGGGGTCGACATCGACCAGCGAGCCCTTGAACGCCGTCCCGATGGCGGTTCGCGCCGTGGCCACGATCACCGCGTCACCCATCGTCCACTTCCTCCCTCTCGCCGGGGCGACCGGCCCCCAGCACCGGGTCGGAAACTAACAGTCGCGTCACGAGCTGTCGAAACCTCCGCCGTCGCCGCGACGCCTGCGTCAGACCGGGACGGGGACCCGCATGATGCGGGTGAGGTTGCCGCCCATGATCTTCGCCACGTCGTCCTCGGCGAGCCCGGCGGGCAGGTGGTCGACGTAGCTGCACGGCTCGGCGAGGCCCTCCGGATGCGGGTAGTCGGACCCGAACAGGACGTGATCGACGCCGACCGCCGCGATCAGCTTCTCGATGTCGTCCTCGTGGAAGGGGCTGATGTAGACGCAGCGCTTGAACCCCTCGACGGGATCCTCGGGAAAGTCCTGCGGCATCTTGCGGTGCACGTCCTCCAGGTGCTCCAGGAAGGGTGCGACCCAGTCGCCGCCGCTCTCGATCGACGCCACCCGCAACCGGGGGAAGCGGGCGAAGACGCCGTGGCAGGTCAACGCGGCCATCGTGTCCTCGACCGGCCGCTTGCCCATCGTGAGCCAGCGGAACGGGTCCGGCTTGAAGGGCAGCATCTCCTGCGGGCCGGTCCAGTCGGCCTGGTACCGCGAGTAGCCGCTGTCCGAGGCGTGCATCGACACGAGGATGTCGGCGTCGACGACCGCCTGCCAGAAGGGATCGAACTCCTCGAACCCGAAGGAGCGGGAGCCGCCGTAGCCGGGCACCGGAGCCGGGCGGACCAGGATCGTCTTGGCGCCGCGCTCGACCACCCACTCGAGTTCCTCGATCGCCTTCTCCACGATCGGCAGGGTGATCACGGGCGTCGTGAAGATGCGGTCCTCGTAGTTGAACGACCACTGCTCGTAGAGCCACTCGTTGAGCGAGTGGATGACGGCGTGGATGAGCTTCGGGTCGTCCCGCAGGCGCTCCTCGAGCAGGCTCGCCAGCGTGGGGAACATGAGCGTCCGGTCGATGCCGAGCTCGTCCATGAGCTCGAGGCGAGGCCCGGGCTCGCGGAAGGCGGGGATGGAGCGCATCGGCTCGCCGATCAGCTCCCGGTACGACTTCCCCTCCGGGTTGCCGACGCGGAAGTACTCCTCCTGGGCCCCGGGCCGGGCCACGACCTCGAAGGTCGGGTTGGGGATGTACTCGCTGATCGTCCCCCGGACCACGATCTTCGTCCGCCCCCGCACCTCGACGTAGTCGATGGCGCCCTTGTACCGGTCGGGCAGGTGGCGGGTGAACGCATCGCGCGTCTCGTACAGGTGGTTGTCGGCGTCGAAGACGGGGAACTCGAACGTGCGCGGCATGCTCGAACGATAGATTCAAACTAACGGTCACGTCAACTCTTGGCCTGGACGGGCACCGGCGCCCGGCGCGCAGTGTCGGATCTCGTACCTGCTCCGAAGCGCCATAACGGCCGGCGACCGGCCCACGGGGATGATCGCACGAGCCGGCAGCCGAGCTAACTGCGGCGTCATCCCTCGACCGGACGCACCGCGCCCGGCCGGCCGGTCGGCGTGCCGGCACCGTCAGGGCAGGTACCGACCCCAGTCGTAGGGCGCGAGCGTGTGGAAGGGCGCCGCGAGGAGGGGGGCCACGCCGCCGCCGGACCACCGGGCCTCCACGACCGGCCGGAGCCGCTCCGCCGTCTCGACGGGATCGCCGTCGAGGTAGCAGTACGTGACCTGCATGCCGGCGTTGTCGGCCGCCCACGACGGCCGGTCCGGCGTGCCCGCGTACCACCACACGCCGGCGACGCCCGGCACCTCGGCGAGCGCGGCCGCGTGCGACGCGCCCCGCTCGACCAGCAGGTAGGCGCCACGGGCCGGGCGCCACGGGAGCGCGCCGGCGTCCACCTCGGCGCGGCGCGCCGCCGCGGTGCCCTCCAGGTCGTACACCCCGAGCTCGACGCTGGGGAGGCGCAACGACCGGCGGCCGGCGGCCGCCAGGGCCGCGGCCACGGCGCCCACGGCCTCCACCCCGGCGCGCTCGGCGAGCAGGTAGGCCATCACGTGGTCGACCGCGTCGTACCGTTCGCCGCTCGCCGCCCGGGCCGCCCGGCAGGCAGGTGTGGAGACCAGGCGGTGGGAGCTCCGGACCACGGCGAGCCGGTGCAGCTCGGGCCGATGGTCCAGGGAGTGCCAGGCGAGGTACTCCTCGTCCCGGCCGTCCGGGTCGCTGGCCGACAGCGCGACGAACAGCGTCGTCACATCGGCACGCCCGGCGGCGAGGTCGTCGTCGAGGTCATCAGAGGCGGATCCGTCGAGATGCGACATAGGTGTTAGTTTTGCCCATCGTGCAACCGACGACCTCGCCGGCCCGGCCGGGCGACGACCACCCGGTCGCGGGCCACCCCTGCCCCTACCGCGCCCGCGCCTGGTGGGGCGACCGGCTGGTGGCGGAGTCGACCGCCGCCGTCCGGGTCGAGGAGGCGGACGGGCCTCCGCTGCTCTGCTTCCCCGCCGCCGACGTCCGCTTCGACCTGTTCCACGACGAGGGGCGCGTCACCACCTGTCCGGTCAAGGGGACCGCGCGCCTCTGGAGCGTCGACGGGCCGCCGGGCGGACCGGACGGGCAGGACGTGCTGCGGCGCTTCGTGGAACCCTCCCCCGCGCTTGGGTGGCTCCAGGACCTGGCCGCGTTCGACCACGACCGGGTCCGGGTCGAGATCGTGGAAGCCGGGGACGGCGACGCGCCGGGAGACGCCACCGTCACGCGCTTCCCGACCTGGGGCGACGCCGCGCACCTCGTCGACATGCTCGACGTCCGCCCCGCCGGGGAACGCCGCTACGTCAGCGTCGCCCGCAGCGACGGGCGGCGACCGGTGGTCGAGGGCAGCCAGATGCTCGCCCAGGCGATCGTGGCCGCGGGCCGCCACGCGCCGGGGCGCCGCCCCGTGTCCGCGCACATGGTGTTCGCGCGCCCCGCGGACGCGCGCCGGCCCCTCCGGTTCGACCTCGACGAGGTGACCGCCGGCAGGACGTTCACGTCCCTCGCCGTGCACGCGAGCCAGGCGGAACGGCGCTGCGCCACCGGCACGGTGCTGCTCGACGCCACGGCACCGGACGTGATCCGGCACGCCGTCGCACCGCCGGACGTCGCCGGGCCCGGTGGCAGCGAGCCGTGCGACATGTCGGTCACCGGCCGCGACGTCCGCATCGTCGACGGCGCCTACACCGGCGACCCGGACGCACCGGTCGGTCCACCGACGCTCGACGCCTGGGTGCGGTTCCGGCAGGTGCCCGACGACCCGTGCCTCCACGCCGGCCTGCTCGCGCAGTTCACGGGGCACCTCTCGATCGCCGCGGCCCTGCGGCCCCATCGCGGCGTGGGCCAGGATCAGGCGCACCGCACGCTGTCGACGGGGATCAACGCCATCACCATCTCGTTCCACCGCGAGGTGCGCGCCGATCGCTGGATGCTGTACCACCACCTCTCGACCTTCGCCGGCGACGGCATGACGCACTCGGAGTGCCGGGTGCACGACGAGGCCGGCGACCTGCTCGCCTCCTTCACGGTCGACGCCATGGTGCGCCGCTTCGCGGGCGACACCCCCGCCGTCGACCCCCGCACGGCGCTGTGAGCCTGACCACCGGCCGCGGGCCGCTCAGCCCGAACCCCGCGGGCCGCTTCCGCCCGCCCCTCCCCGACCACGTCGTCTACGTCGAGCCGTTCCGGCGCCGCGTGCGCGCCGAGGCCGGCGGCCGCGTCGTCGTCGACAGCGAGCGGGTGCTGCTCGTGCACCGCCCGGCCCGCCCGCCGACGTACGCGTTCCCCGCCGGCGACGTCCACACGCCCGCCGCCGAGCCCGAGCCCGAGGCGCCGGGCCACGTGCAGGTGCCCTGGGACGCGGTCGAGGCCTGGTACGAGGAGGACGAGCGCGTGCTCGGGCACCCGCGGAACCCCTACCACCGGGTCGACTGCGTGCGCACGACGCGGCGGCTCCAGGTCGCGGTCGCCGGCGTCGCCCTCGTCGACACGACCGACACCCTCGGGGTGTACGAGACGGCGCTGGCGCCGCGCCTCTACGTGGCGCGCCGGCACGTGCGGATGGATCTCCTGACGGCCAGCCCCTCGACGACCTACTGCCCGTACAAGGGCACGGCGTCGTACTGGACCGCCGTCGTCGACGGTGTGGCCGCGGAGGATGTCGCCTGGTCCTACGACGACCCGCTTCCCGAATCCCTCCCCCTGCGCGGCCTGCTCGCCTTCGACGGCGACCGCGCGTCGGTCCTCCAGGACCTGCCGCCTGCGGACCAGCCCGCCACCGCTTGATTGGAGACGGCGCGGACAGGTCACGTCGCTGCCGGTCACCGTGCTGCATCGCCGGTCGGC
>DASSGC010000655.1:0-5916 GCA_035693765.1 Acidimicrobiales bacterium | reverse complement strand
CGGCCAGGGTTGGCCCGGGCTCTACCTGGCCCGCACGACCGGGTGCCAGGTCGTGCTCACCGACGTGCCGTTCGAAGGCCCCGCGGCCGCGGCGGGCCGCGCCGCCCGCGACGGCATCTCGGAGCGGGCCTGGCCCCTGCTGGCACTGGGCCAGGCCCTTCCCCTCCGACCGGCCAGCGTCGACGCAGTGGTCCACACCGACGTGCTGTGCTGCCTCACCCCCAAGCTCGCCACACTGCGCGCCACCCGCCAGGCGCTGCGCCCCGGGGAACCCACCGCGTTCAGCGTCATCTACCCGACGCCCGGCCTGCCGCCCGCCCAGGCACGACGGGCCGTTGCCGCCGGCCCGCCCCACTGCGGGCTGCGCAGCAGCTACCCGCGGCTGCTGCGCTCGGCCGGCTTCGTCGAGATCGACGAACACGACCTCACCCCCGCCTACCTCGCCACCGCACGCACCAAGCTGCGGGTGGCCGACGAGCTCGCCGACGACATGGCCGACATGCTCGGCCGGCAGGAGTTCGACGAGATGCAGGCCAGGCGCCGGCTGGCCGTCGGCGCCATCGCCGACGGGCTGCTCCGTCGCTCGCGGTTCACCGCACGGCGACCCCGCCGCTGAGCCCGCAGCGACGTGTCGCTGCGGGCGGGCGGTCCTCAGGTGGCCGGGGCCCCCGACCCGTCGCCCCCATCGCAGACACAGAACTCGTTCCCCTCGGGATCGGTCATCAGGATCCAGGTGGTGCCGTGCTCGTGGACGGTGCCCGGACGGCACCGGCGGGCGCCGAGGACCTCGAGGCGGGCCACCTCGGCCTCGATGTCCGCGGTCTCGATGTCGAGGTGCATGCGGTTCTTGGTGGTCTTGGGCTCGGGCACGCGCTGGAGCAGGAGCTTGGGCCCGGGTCGCCCGTTCGGGACGAGCGCCGCGTAGGCACCCGCCGACCCGGCGTTGACGTAGTCGAGCGCCGGCGCCCAGAACTCGGCCAGGCGCTCGGGATCGGCGCAGTCGAGGACCAGCCCGATCCCCCGTTCGCTGCGGTCGCTCATGGGTACCCATCTTGGTCCGGCCCGTCCCGGCCGGTCGATGGACGTGAGCTGTCCAGAGGGTCCGGGGGCCGGGTCCTCCCGGTGGAGGGCGTGCTCACGGCTCGGCGCAGAGCCCGGGTGGCACCCGGGGCCACGAGGCTCAGGGGGTGTTCACGGGCCCGGCGATCACCGTTGCGAGCCCAGGTCTGGTGGTCGCTCAGGATGCGCAGGGCGTGCAGCCCGACGTACCAGCGCAGTCCCGTGAGGTCGGCGGCGGGGTTGGCTCGCCGGTAGAGGTGGACGAACCGCCGCGCCAGCGCCGCGGCCGCCGCGCCGATGACGGGACGCAGCGCGGGCGGGGCGGCGAGCGGCGGGTACCGCAGCAGCAGCCACGTGAAGGCGACGTCGTAGGCCGGTGGGGCCGCGACGGCGCCGGTCCAGTCGAGCACGGTGGTGCGGGTAGCCGAGGTGAGCAGGTTGAACGGGTGGAAGTCGCCGTGGCAGATGACGGCGCGAGCCCGGCGGGGCTCGCCGGCGACGAGGCGGTCCAGCGCGTCGTCGAGGTCCGCGCGCCCGGTGCCCGCGACGGACGCCCGGAGGCGGGTCCACAGCTCGTCGACGGTGAACGCCGCCGAGGGTGCCGCCTCCCGGACCGCAGCGGCCACCGGCGCGGGATCGACACGATGGATCCCGGCCATGGCCTCGGCGAGCTGGTGGGGCAGAGCCGTGGCGAGCCGGGGCAGCCGTCGCAGGGCGGCAGCCCCATCGAGGCCCGCGATCGAAGGGGCACCGGGCGCCAGGTCCATGACCGCCCATGCGTTGCCCAGCGGTCCTCCCGGGGGACCCGTCAGGTGGACCCGGGGTGTCGTGATGCCGGCGCGCGCCACCGCGGCCTGGACCGCCATCTCCTTCGCCCCCATGGTGGCGTCCGGCATCACCCGCACCACGAGCTCGCCGGGGATGCCGGCCGGCGTGCCGGTGAGGCGGACACGCCACATCGCCGCCCAGTAGCCGCCCGTCAACGGGCTCGGTTCGCACAGGAGCTCGACATCGGGCCAGGAGCCGCGCAGAGCCTCCGCGATCGGTGCGCTGCCGACCAGCGCTGCGCCACCGTCACTCGGCTTGTCGTCACTCCGTCCACCATGAGGCGGTCGACCAGTACTGGGAAATACTGTCACGGTGTTTACCGTAACTGTAATCATTGGTACTGTCGAGGGCCATGACGGAGCAGGTCCTACACACGTCCGACGAGCCCGTCGCCCTGACCGTCGACGACCTCGCCCGCCGGGCCGACCTCCCGGTCCGGACGATCCGCGAGTACCAGACGATGGGGCTGCTGCCACCACCGGCCAGGCGCGGGCGTGTCGGCTTCTACGGGCCCACCCACCTGCGCCGCCTCGGCCTCATCGCCCGGCTGAAGGACCGCGGCTACTCGCTGGCGGGTATCCGCGACCTGCTCGGGGCCTGGCGTGACGGCGCCGATCTGGGCGAGGTGCTCGGGCTCGACCCCGACGAGCTGGTCCACATCGACGAACCCGGCGCTCCGGCCACCGCCGCCCAGCTCGCCCGCGCCCTCCCGGGGCTGGTGCCCGACCGGCTGGACGATCTGCTGGCCACCGGGGCGGTCGAGCTCGGCCCGTCCGACCGCTACTGCGTCCCCAGCCCGTCCCTCCTGCTGCTCGCGGCCGACGCCCTGCACGCCGGCTACGACGCCGACCGGGTCCTCGCCCTGCTCGCCACCATCCGCGACGCGTCGGACACGATCGCGGCGGCAGCGACGGCCATCGTCGCCGCGCCGCCGAGCGACGCGGATCCCGCCCGCCTCCTGGCCCTCGCGAGCCGAGGCCGGGGCCTCCTCGCGCACGGCGCGGGCCGTCTCACCTTGCACGCGTTGGGCAAGCGCCTCGGGGTCACCGACGACAGCAGCGTGCCCGAGACGCTGCGGAGGCTCCTCGGCACGTGAGGTGCCTCGGCCGGGCCGAGGAAGCGGTGACGACGACGGTCATGACTTGCGCCCCACACCCACCCACAGCGGGTTCGTACGGCCCTTCGGCGGAAGGACTGGGCCAGGCTCGTCGTCAGGCCGCCACTCGTCGACTTGCACCACACCGGGCTCCACCAGCTTCAGGCCGTCGAGGAACTGCGCGACCTCGTTGCGGCTGCGAAGCGCCCATGACTCTGCCGTGGTCTCGTTGAGCCGCCGGGCGACCTCGATCATCTCGTCGGGGTGGATGTCCGCGGCGAGATGGCAGACCGCCAGATAGCTGCCCGACGGCGCGGCCTCCATCAGGTGGGCAACGATCTGATACGGGTCATCGGTGTCGGCGAAGAAGTGGAGAATCCCGATCAGCAAGACCGCCACCGGTTGGGTGAAGTCCAGCGTCGCAGCCGCGTGATCGAGGATCGCCGTCGGGGCATGGAGGTCGCCCCAGACGTAGTCGACCGTGCCCTGCACCCTGCTCCCAAGGACCTGGTGAGCGTGCGCGAGCACGGTCGGGTCGTTGTCCACGTACACGATCCGCGACTCGGGCGCCGTCTGCTGAGCGACAGCGTGCACGTTCTGCCCGTTGGGGATGCCCGAGCCGACGTCAAGGAACTGACGGACACCTGCCTCGCCGGCGAGCCACCGCACGGCACGGACCAGGAACGCCCGGTTGCTGCGCACGGACGCCCGCACCGTGTCCATCCCACCTGGATGCACCGACGCCGCGTGTTCCGCTGCCGCACGGTCAACCGCGAAGTTCGCATCCCCGCCGAGATAGACGTCGTACACGCGGGCTGCGTGCGCCATGCTCGTATCGATCTCCGGCCACGCATCAGGATGGGCGTTCGGGCGTTTGCGATCCACCATGTCCAGCGTCCCGCCCGGGAGGCGGCCCTCGCGGAACTGCCTCACCCCCGTCGAAGCGCCGAACTGCCGCCGAACTTCGGCCGAAGATGCACCACCACCACCACCGGGACGTCGCAGCGGCCGGACACCGCATGTGGCGCTGTCAGACTGGAGCCATGACGGAGTTCAACGGCGAGCCGGCCGAGGTTGACCAGCTGCGGACGTTGGCGTTGACCAATTACGGCCATTTCACCTCGATGCTGGTCGACAACTCACGGGTTCGCGGGCTCGTGCTGCACATGGAGCGCTTGAGCCGTGACTGCCGCCGACTCTTCGGCGTGGACCTCGATCTCGACCGGGTCCGCTATCTCGTCGGGCACGCACTGCTCGACGTGAACCAGCCGATCGTCGTACGAGTGACGGTGTTCGACCCGCACATCGAACTCGGCCGTCCGGGAACGGATGCCGACCCGGGCATCTTGGTCACGACCCGGCCGGCAGCACATGCGTCGACGCCGCCGATGCGTCTCCAATCGGCCGCCTATTGCCGGGAGATGCCCGAGGTCAAGCACGTGGGCCTGTTCCGAGCGGTCAGCCATCGCAGAGCTGCGCAGCTCAACGGCTACGACGACGCGGTCTTCACCGACCAGAGCGGCAACCTGTCGGAGGCGGCCACGACCAACGTGGGGTTCGTCGACGGCGATCGGATCGTGTGGCCGAAGGCCGACATCCTGGCCGGCGTCACGATGGCGCTCCTCAGCGAAGCACACGCCGGAGCCACGGCCACAGAGCCGGTCAACCTCGGCCAGCTCGGTGACCTCACTGCGGCATTCGCCACGAACGCGGTCGTCGGCGTTCGAGCGATCAGCGCCATCGACAACACGACCTGGGCCGGTGATCATCCGATGATCGACACGCTTCGCCGCGAGTACCTGGAGATCCGCCCCGAGCCTCTGTAGCTACGAATGGTGATCCTGCCCGGCCCGCTACGCTCGGCCAGAAGGGAGCGCAAGGCGTGACGACAACGGTTCACCGGTGGTCGGGCAGAGAGATCCGGGCCCCTGAACTGACGTACCAGCAAGTCACCCACGTCCAGGCGCACCATCCTGTCGACGGCAAGCTCATGACACTCGTCGAGGCGGGTGTGTTCCTCAGCGGCCGCGACAACGAGCCGGTCTGGCTCGACGCCTTCTACATCGACGTGCACCCGACGACCAACGCCGACTACGCCCGCTTCGTAGCTGCCACCGGACATCCCACACCACATCACTGGATCGCCGGCCGCTACCCGGACCAGCACCACGACCACCCTGTCGTCTTCGTAACCTGGCACGACGCCAGCTCCTACGCCACCTGGGCAGGCAAGCTGCTGCCCGAGAGCCAGCAATGGGAGAAGGCTGCTCGTGGCGCCACCGGGGACGTGTACCCCTGGGGCGACCAGCCGACGCCCGCGAAGTGCAACGTGCGCGAGGGTGCGATCGGCGCGACCACACCTGTCGATCGGTACCACAGCGGCATCAGCCCGTACGGGGTCTACGACCTGTGTGGGAACGTCTGGGAGTGGTGCAGGACCGAAACCATCCCCGGCCGCCGCGGACTGAAGGGCAGCGCGTTCACCAGCCCGTTCGCGAGAGCCACGCCGTCCGACCTCAACGACGCCTCCGCTGAGATGTACGACGACGACACCGGCTTCCGCTGCGTAGCACCCGTCACCACGTTCGACGCCCTCCCGATCGAGTAGGAGAGCACTCGCCGCAGGGCACGTGACCCGCGCCGCGACGCAGGCTCACGCCCGATCCGGCCGGCCTCGTCCGGGCGCGTCGCCAGGCCGTGCGGTCAGGTGAGGTAGCGCAGGTGCTCGGCCGGGCCGAGGAGGTCGAGGCGGCGCCAGAGCACCGGGTTGTCGGCCGACTGGCTGCGGTGGCGGTGGATGGCGTCGACCTGGCGGGCGCGGTCGACGGTGATGGTGATGTCGAGCTCGTCGTCGCGCCGCCCGGCGAAGGTGGTGTGGAACTCGTCGTTGAGGAGCTGCGCGACCTTGCCGGGGATCGCCCACCCGAGCACCG
>DASSGC010000654.1:0-14249 GCA_035693765.1 Acidimicrobiales bacterium | reverse complement strand
TACAGGTCGAGGTCGTGGCGGAACGCCCCCTCGGTGAACCACGCCGCGAGCTCGTCGGGGTCGGTGGTGGGGAGCGAGTGGCGGGCCTCGCGCGCCAGGTCGACGACCGTGGCGGGCCGCAGCCCCCCGTCGAGGTGGTCGTGCAGCACGACCTTGGGTGCCCGCCGGATCTGATCGATGGAGGGGGGAGCCATGCGCCAGGCTACCGAGCCGCGCTCACTCCTCGGCGGCCAGCGGCGAGAAGCGCCACGCCTCGCCGTCGACCATCACGCGGCCCCCCGGTGCGGTGGGGAAGTGGGTGCCGAGCACCAGGGCGCCGGCGTCGGCGGCGGTGCCGAGCACCCGGCGCCGGGTGGCCCGGGCGGCGTCGGCGTCGCGGTCGGCGATGAACCCGAGCTCCGGCTCGGCGCACTGGACGGGGTGGTGGATCGTGTCGCCGGTCACGAGCAGCGACCGCCCGTCGCTGTCGAGCCACAGGGACACGTGGCCCACCGTGTGCCCGTGGGTCGGCGCCAGCCGCAGGCCGTCGCCCAGGTCGGCGTCGGGCTCCACCACGTCGGCCAGGCCGGCGTCGAGGATCGGCCCGATCGTGTCGGCCCGGATCCGGGCGACGTCCGCCCCGCCGTCGGAGGCGAGGTCGTCGAGCTCGGCCTGCACGAAGAGGTGCCGGGCGCGGGCGAAGGTCGGTACCCAGCGCCCACCGTCGCGGTGGGTGTCCCAGCCCACGTGGTCGACGTGCAGGTGGGTGTGGACGACGGTGTCGACCTCCAGCGGGTCGAAGCCGGCGGCGCGGAAGCGCTCCATGAACGGCCAGGTCTGCTCGCTGAACCGCGGCACCTCGCGGACCTTGCCGTTGCCGACGCAGGGGTCGACCACGACGAGGCGGTCGCCGATCTCGATGACGAAGGCCTGGACGCGCAGGCCCACGGTGCCGCGCTCGTCGACGTAGTGCGGCGCCAGCCAGCGGTGGCGCAGCACGGTCTGCTCGTCGAGGCCCGGGAGCATGAACCCGGGCGGGATGCCGTCGGTCTGCGACTCGACCACGCTGGTGATGCGCGCTCGCCCGACCCGCCACTGCTGCGTCGCTTCGCTCACGGGTCTCCCCCTGTGTCGTGCCCCGATGGCCCGGGCCACGCTACCGGCCGCCCCGCGCGGTCCGGCGGGAGCGGCGTGACCTGTCCGCGGCTGCCCCCAGCGGCTGCGCGTCAGGCGATCCGCTCGATGACGAGCGGTCGCTGCACCCGCGGCTCGGGGCCCACCTCGATGGCGCCCTCCAGCGCCGCGAGCGCCCCGGGCAGCCGTGACTCGTCGTCGACGTGCAGCTCGAGCACCGGCTCGCCCGCCACCACCTCGGCACCGGGCTTGCGGAGGCACACGACCCCGGCGGTCGGTGAGACGGGGTCCTCCTTGCGGGACCGGCCCGCGCCGAGCCGCCACGCGGCCACCCCGACCGCCCGGGCGTCGAGGCGGCGGAGGAACCCGCCGGCCGGCGCCGTCACGGGGTGGCGGGCGGCCGCCTCGGGCAGCGGGGCGTCCGGATCGCCGCCCTGGGCCCGGATCATCGCGGCCCACACGGACAGCGCCCGGCCGTCGGCCAGCGCGTCGGCCGGGTCCGGTGCCTCGCCGGCGAGGCCCGCCCCGGCGATCATCTCCCGGGCCAGGGTGAGCGTGACCTCCACCACGTCGGGCGGCCCGCCGCCGCGCAGCACCTCGACCGCCTCGGCGACCTCCAGCGCGTTGCCGGCGGCGCGGCCGAGCGGGGCGTCCATGTCGGTGAGGACGGCGACGGTGCGGACCCCGGCGGCGGTGCCCAGCCCGACCATCGTCTCGGCCAGCTCCCGGGCACGGTCGAGCTCGGGCAGGAAGGCGCCGGACCCCACCTTCACGTCGAGCACCAGCGCCGCGGTGCCCTCCGCGATCTTCTTGGACATGATCGAGCTGGCGATGAGCGGGATGGCCTCGACCGTGGCCGTGACGTCCCGCAGCGCGTAGAGCTTGCGGTCGGCGGGGCACAGGCTGTCGCTCGCGGCGCAGATGACGGCGCCGACGTCGCGGAGCTGCGCGACCACCTCCTCGGGGGTCAGCGTGGCCCGCCAGCCGGGGATGGCCTCCAGCTTGTCGAGGGTGCCGCCCGTGTGGCCGAGGCCGCGGCCCGAGAGCTGAGGCACGGCCGCCCCGCACGCCGCGACGAGCGGGGCCAGGGCCAGCGAGACCTTGTCACCCACCCCGCCGGTCGAGTGCTTGTCGACGGTGGGGCGACCCACGCCCGACAGGTCGAGCCGCTCGCCGGAGTCGATCATCGCCTGGGTCCACGTCGTCAGCTCGCCCGGCGCCATGCCCCGGAGGAGGATGGCCATGCAGAGCGCGGCCGCCTGCTCGTCGGCCACGGTCCCCTCGGTGTAGCCGGCGACGAAGAAGCGGACCTGCTCGTCGCTGAGCGGGTGGCCGTCGCGCTTGGTGCGGATGACGTCCAGGATGTCGGTGGCCACGGGGTGCTCCGTCAGCGCGCCCGGTCGCGGGCGTCGGGGGTCGGCGTGGTCGGGTCCGGTCGGGTCATGTGCTCCTCCTGGCCGCCGCACCGTAGCCGTCGGGGATCGCCGGTCGGGGGGCCGCCGGCAGGTCGGGCGGATCGGGTCGGGCGGATCGGGTGGGGTCGCCGGGTCGGGCGGCTTGGCGTCGGGCGTGGCGGTGCCCCACGATGACGGGATGCTCGCCCGCCGCCGCACCCGCCCCGGTCCCGCCGCGCTGCTGTTCGCCCTCCTGCCCGCCGCCGGGCTGGCGGCCTGTGGGGGCGACGACGCACCCGCGGTCGAGGGCCCGACGTCGCCGAGCCTCGACGTGCAGGCCGCCGAGATGTACTACGAGCCGGACGCGGTCGCCGTCGAGGCGGGCACGGTCGAGGTGGTGCTGCGCAACGTCGGGACGGTGCTCCACGACCTGCGCATCGAGGACCAGCCGTTCATCGTCGAGGCGAGTGCCGGGGAGGACGCGACCGCCACGGTGACGCTGGAGCCGGGCACCTACGACTTCTACTGCTCGCTCCCCGGCCACCGCGACGCGGGGATGGAGGGCGTCCTGGAGGTGCGGTGAGCGGGCGTCAGTCGAGGTCGCCCGGGCCGAACGCGCCGGGCAGCCATTCGGACATCGGCCGCTCGTTGACCAGCAGCTCGGGACCGCCGGCCTCGAACAGCAACTGGCGGCACCGGCCGCAGCACGACAGGTCGCGCCCGCCGGGATCGGTCACCGCCACCGCCACCAGGCGACCGCCGCCACCGGCGTGCAGGGCCGACACCAGGCCGCACTCGGCGCACAGGGTCAGGCCGTAGGAGGCGTTCTCGACGTTGCAGCCGACGACCAGCCGCCCGTCGTCGACCAGCCCGGCGGCACCCACGGGGAACCTCGAGTAGGGGATGTAGGCCCGCCGGGCCACCGCCGCGGCCGCCGCCCGCAGGGCGGGCCAGTCGACGGGGCCGGGGTCGTCGGTCGCCATGCTCAGTCGGCCGGGTAGGGCTGGCCGTCGGCGGCCGGTGGGCGGGAGCGGCCGACGAGACCGGCCACCACGATGATGGTCACCACGTAGGGCACCGCCAGCAGGAAGTCCGACGGGATCGGGGTGTGGAGCACCGACAGCCGGCTCTGCAGCTCCTCGGAGAAGGCGAACACCAGGGCGGCCACGAAGGCACCGACCGGGTGCCACCGGCCGAAGATGAGCGCGGCCAGCGAGATGAAGCCCTTGCCCGCGGTCATGTTCTCGTTGAACCCGCCGGTGGCCTCGAGCGTGAACCACGTCCCGCCGATGCCGGCCACGCCGCCGCCCATCATCACGGACCGGTAGCGGGTGCGCAGCACGTTGATGCCCGCCGTGTCGGCCGCCCGCGGGTGCTCGCCCACCGAGCGGACGCGCAGGCCCCAGCGGGTGCGGAACAGGCCCCACCACAGCCCGCCGACCAGGGCGAACATCAGGAACACGTAGATCGTGTTGTCGAACAGCAGCGGGCCGAGGAAGGGGATGTCCTCCAGCAGCGGGATGCCGAACGACCGGAACGAGCCGGGCTGGTTGAGGTGGGGGTACTCCGACAGGATGCGGGCGCCCAGGTAGCTGGTCAGGCCGAGCGCGAAGATGTTGATCACCGTGCCGCCGATGATCTGGTCGACCCGGTACTTGATCGACAGGACGCCGAGGAACGCCCCGAGCAGGGCGCCGGCGGCCAGGCCGCAGAACAGCCCCACCCACACGCTGCCGGCCGCGCTGGCGGTCAGGGCGCCCGTGAACGCGCTCGTGAGCAGCATCCCCTCGATCGCGATGTTCACGACGCCCGACCGCTCGCACAGCATGCCGGCGAGCGCGCCGAGCGCCAGCGGCGTGGCCCGGAACAGCGTGCCGTCGAGCAGGCCGATGAGGCTCACGTCGTCGCCCCGGGCGGCCCATACGAGCAGGGCCACGACGGTGAGCAGCAGACCGGCGCCGAGCACCAGCGTGGGCCGGCGCAGCAGCCCGGCGGCGAGGGCCACGCCGAGGGCGATGATCACCACGCCGAGGACGATGCAGGTGGCCCGGGCCGGCACGACGATGTCGGGCAGCTGCACCGCCTCGGTCGACCGGCTGATCACCAGCGTCGAGTCCAGGCCGGCGGCGCTGCCGAAGCCGAAGGCGAACAGGGTGATGAGCCCCAGGACGACGGTCGCGATCCCGAACCCCACCCGCCGCTGCGCCGACGGCCGCTCGGGGACGAAGGTGGGCGCGGGCTCGTCGGCGGGCGCGGGCGCGAGATCGACGGGTGTGGCCATCAGGCGCCCCAGCTCGTGGTGAAGGTCTGGCCGGTGCCCCGGCCGGCCTTGATCCGGTAGATCGACCGCACCAGCGCCGGCGCGGCCACGAACAGGATGATCAGGGCCTGGATGACCACGATGATGTCGACCGGCGTCGTCGTGTTCGCCTGCATGCCCGTCGATCCCGACCGCAGCACGCCGAACAGGAAGGCGGCGGCCAGCACGCCGGCCGGCTGCGCCCGCCCGAGCAGGGCGACCGCGATGGAGTCGAAGCCCAGGAACGCGTAGTAGCCGCCGGTGAGGCTGAAGCTCGGGCGGCCCAGGATGTTGGCCGTGCCGGCCAGGCCGGCCAGGCCTCCGGCCAGGACCATGGCGAGCACGTACATGGCGCCCACGCTCATGCCGGCGTAGCGGGCGGCAAAGGGGTTGGCGCCCACCGACCGCATGCGGAATCCGACCGTCGACCGGTCGAGCAGCCACCACACGGCGGCGGCGGCGGCGATGGCCACGAACAGCCCGGCGTGCACCTCCACGTTCCCGATCGTGATCTCGGGGAGGCGGCCCGATTCGCGCACCGCCTTGGAGATGGGGTCGTCGCGCCCCGCCGGCTGGAACGCGTCGGACCGCAGCGCCCAGTCGAGGACGCGGTAGGAGATGTAGTTGAGCATGATCGTGGTGATCACCTCGTGCGCCCCGGTGCGGGCCTTGAGCACGCCGGCGATCCCGCCCCAGGCCGCGCCGCCCGCGAACCCGGCGGCGACGGCCAGCGGCAGGTGGATGGCAGGCGGCAGGTCCCAGGTGAACCCCACCCAGCCGGCGCAGGTGGCCCCGATCACGATCTGGCCGGCCGCGCCGATGTTGAACATGCCGGCCCGGAAGGCGAGCGCGACCGACAGGCCGCCGAGCGCCAGCGGCGTCGCCTCGGTGAGCGTGCGCCCGATGACGCGCGGCGAACCGAGGGAGCTCTCCCACAGCGCCCGGTACGACTCGTAGACGATGTCCCAGCTGGCCCGCAGCGTGCCCCCGGGGTCGGAGAAGAACGAGGCCCACTCGTCGAGCACGTCGGGCGTGGTGAAGATGATGACGAGCCCGCCGACCAGCAGCGCGGTCACCAGGGCGAGGACGGGGATGATGAGGCTGTTGGCCAGGCCGCGCAGCCAGGCGAGCGCCGCGGCTCCGGCGGTGCCGCCGCGGGCGCCGCCGCCACCGGGCGTCCCCCCGCCTTCGCCGCCGTGGTCGCCGCCGTGGTCGCCGTCGCCGCCGACGTCGGGGGCCGGGGGCTCGCCCGGCGGCCCCGCCGGGAGGTCGGTGGTGGCGCTCACGTGACGGTGACCTCTTCGTCGGTGGTGGGCTCGACCTCGGCGGCCGCGTCGACTGCGCCGGCCATCAGCAGGCCGATGCGCTCGCGGTCGGCGTCGGCCCGATCGACCACGCCCACGATGCGCCCGCGGTAGATGACGGCGATGCGGTCGGCGAGGGCGAGCACCTCGTCGAGCTCCGACGAGTTCAGCAGCACGGCCACGCCCTCGTCCCGCTTGGCGACCACCTGGCGGTGGATGTACTGGATCGAGCCGACGTCGAGGCCCCGGGTCGGCTGGCTCAGCACCAGCAGCCGGTGGGCATGGAAGAACTCGCGGGCGACGATGACCTTCTGCTGGTTGCCGCCCGACAGCGTCGAGGCGGCGACGTCGACCGACGGCGTCCGCACGTCGAAGTCGTCGACCAGCTTGGTGGCGTGGCGCCGGACCGCCCGCCGGTCGATGCGCCCGCGCCGGGAGAAGGCGCGGTCGGCGATCTGGTTGAGCACCAGGTTCGACGCCACGGGGAACGAGCCGATGAGGCCCTCCCGCTGGCGGTCCTCGGGCACGTGGGCCAGGCCCGAGCGGAACAGGTGGTCGGGGCCCTCCACGGTGACGTCGGCGCCGTCGAGCTCGATGCTGCCGGCCTCGGGCCGCCGGAGCCCGCAGATGGCGTCGACCAGCTCGGACTGGCCGTTGCCCTGCACCCCGGCCAGGGCGAGGATCTCGCCGGCCCGCACCGTCAGCGACACGCCGTCGACGGCCCGCTGGGCCCGGTCGTCCTGCACGGTGAGGTCGGTCACCTCGAGCACCGGCTCGCCGGGCTCGGCCGGCGTCTTGTCCACCACGAGCTGGACGTCGTGGCCCACCATCATGGTGGCCAGCGCCTGCTCGCCGGTCTCGGCGGGGACGGTCTCGCCGACGAGGCGACCGCCGCGCAGCACCGAGATGCGGTCGGCGACGGCGAGCACCTCCCGCAGCTTGTGGGTGATGAAGATGATCGACCGGCCGCCCTCGGCGAGCTGGCGGATGATCCCCATCAGCTCGTCGATCTCGGTCGGGGTGAGCACCGCGGTGGGCTCGTCGAGGATGAGGCACCGGGCGTCGCGGTACAGGGCCTTCAGGATCTCGACCCGCTGCTGCACGCCGACCGGCAGGTCCTCGACGGTCGCGTCGGGGTCGATGGCCAGGCCGTAGCGGTCGGACAGCTCGACCACCCGGCGGCGGGCCTCGTCGCGCTGGAGGTGGCCCAGCCGGCCGGTGGGCTCGACCCCGAGCATCACGTTCTCGGTGACCGTGAACACGGGGACGAGCATGAAGTGTTGGTGGACCATGCCCACGCCCGCGGCGATGGCATCGGCCGGCGACCGGGGGGTCAGCGGCTCGCCGTCGAGGAGGATCTCGCCCTCGTCGCAGCGGTACAGCCCGAAGAGGACGTTCATGAGCGTGGACTTGCCGGCGCCGTTCTCGCCGAGCAGGGCGTGGACCTCTCCGCTCTCCACAGAGAGGTCCACACCCTCACAGGCCACGACGCCGGGGAACCGCTTGGTGATGGCCCGGAGCTCGACCTTCATGACGTGGCGATCAGGACGGCGGCGACGTCTCGATCTCGCCGTCGATGATCATCTGGCGCAGCTCCTCCAGCCGGTCCTTCAGCTCCTGGGGCACCTCGTCGTCGAACTCGTGGAACGGGGCGATGCCCACGCCGTCGTTCTCGAGCGTGCCCTCGTTGGTCCCGCCCTCGAACTCGTCCTCGGAACCGGCGAGGATGACGTCGCGCACGGCCACGTCCATGTTCTTCATCACCGAGGTGAGGAACATGTCGCAGCTCTCCTCGACCGACGTGCAGCCGTCGGTGTCGACCCAGATCAGCTTGGCGTCGCTGCCGCGGGCCTCGATGGCCTGGATCGAGCCGGAGCCCACCGGGCCGGCGACCGGCATGATGATGTCCGCGCCCTGGTCGAGCAGGGTCTCGGTGATGGCCCGGCCCTTGGCCTCGTCCTCGAAGTCACCGGTGAACGATCCGCCGTCGGGGTTGGCGTTGTCCCAGCCCACGAGCTTCACGGCCGTGCCGTTGTCGGTGTTGTACTGCTCGACGCCGAGCTGGAAGCCCTTCATGAAGATGTTCACGGTCGGGATGTTGATGCCGCCGTAGGTGCCGACGGTGCCGGTCTTCGACATCCCCGCGGCCGCGTAGCCGGCGAGGAAGGCGGCCTGGTCGGTCGAGAAGACGAGCTCGGCCACGTTGTCGAAGTTGCGGTCCTCCTCGGCCTCGGTGTCGAACAGGTCGTTGTCGACGATCGCGAAGAGCTGGTCGGGGTCGTCCTCCGCGGCGTCGGCGGTGGCGTCGCCCAGCAGGAAGCCGACCGTCACGATGAGCGTGCAGCCCTTGTCCTGCAGCGCCGCGATGTTGGGCGCGAAGTCCGCCTCGCTCTGCGACTCCAGGTAGTCGGGCTCGAAGCCCAGCTCGTCGGCCGCGTCGGTGAGGCCCTTGTAGGCCGTCTGGTTGAACGACTTGTCGTCCACGCCGCCGGTGTCGGTCACCTGGCAGGCGGAGAACTCGCCTCCGCCCGAGTCGCCGCCGCCGCCGGCGTCGTCGTCGTCGTCGCCGCAGGCCGCGGCCACGAGTGCCAGGCCGAGCATGACCGCGAGGGCCTTCACCCATCGTCTCTGCATCATCCGTCCGTACTCCCTGTCGAGGAACGCATGACCCGGCGGGTCACGCACGGCACAGTAGTCACATTTCCCACCGGCGACGGCGGATGAAGGGCGTACTGTCTCCCAGGTCAACCGCCTCGTGCCGATCTGTCCACCGCCGTCCGCACCGCGACCCGACCCCGGCGCGGCCCCGGCGCGATCCCCGGGTCGGGGCCGGGGCCGGGGCTACCGTCCCCGCATGACCGCCCCGCCGCCCGATCCCTTCGCCCGCGCCGCCGAGGCCGCCGCGGCGCTGCGCACGGCGACGGGTGTCGAACGCCACGACGTGGCCGTGGTCCTCGGCTCGGGCTGGCGCCCGGCCGCCGAGCGCATGGGCGACGTCGTGGCCGACCTGCCGGTGGCCGACCTGCCGGGGTTCCCGCCGTCCACCGTCGCCGGCCACCACGGCCGGGTCCGCTCGATCCGCGCCGCGGGCGGCCGGCGGGTGCTGGCGTTCCTCGGCCGGGTGCACGGCTACGAGGGCAACGAGCCCGCCGTCGTGGCCCACGCGGTGCGCGTCGCCCACGCGGCCGGCTGCGGCACCGCCGTGCTGACCAACGCGGCGGGGGGCATCAGCGAGGGTCTCGCGGTGGGCCAGCCGGTGCTCATCGCCGACCACATCAACCTGACGGGCCAGTCACCCCTGTCGGGCCCGCCGCCGCCCGAGGGGCTGCCCGCGCGGTTCGTCGACCTCACCGACGCCTACTCGCCGCGGCTGCGGGCCCTGGCCCGCGCGGTCGACCCGGGCCTGGCCGAGGGCGTGTACGCCGGCCTGCCCGGGCCCCAGTACGAGACGCCCGCCGAGATCCGCATGCTGCGGATGCTGGGCGCCGACCTGGTGGGCATGTCGACGGTGTGGGAGACGATCGCGGCCCGGCACCTGGGCCTGGAGGTGCTGGCGCTGTCGCTGGTGACGAACCTCGCCGCCGGGTTGAGCGGCGAGCCGCTCGCCCACGAGGAGGTGCTCGAGGCCGGCCGGGTCGCCGCCGAAGGCATGGGCGGCCTGCTGGCCGAGGTGGTCGACCGGCTGTGACCGTGCCGGTCGACCTCGTGGCGGCGGCCCGGGCCTGGCGGGACGACGACCCCGACCCCGAGACGCGGGCCGAGGTCGACGCCCTGCTCGCGGCGGGGGGCGACGGCGACGGCCTCCGCGACCGGTTCGGTGCCCGCCTCGAGTTCGGCACGGCGGGGCTGCGGGGCGAGATGGGTGCCGGGCCCAACCGGATGAACCGGGCCGTCGTCATCCGGACCACGGCGGGCCTGGCGTCCTACCTGGCCGACACCGGGCACGCGGGCGAACCGGTGCTCGTGTCGTTCGACGCCCGGCACCGGTCGCGGCGGTTCGCCACCGACACGGCGGCCGTGCTGGTCGGCGCCGGCTTCGCCGTCCACCTCGCCGACCGCCCGCTGCCGACGCCGGTCGTGGCCTTCGGCGTGCGCCACCTCGGCTGCTGTGCCGGCGTCCAGATCACCGCCAGCCACAACCCGCCCCGCGACAACGGCTACAAGGTCTACCTCGACGACGGCGCCCAGATCGTCCCGCCGTCCGACGCCGATATCTCGGCCCGGATCGGCGCCGTGGAGGCCGCCGGCGCGGTGCCGCGGGCGGCCGACGGCGACGGCGTGGTCGCGGCCGGCGACGACCTGGTGGCCGCGTACGTGGCCGGGGCCGTCCGCATGGTGGCGGGGATGGTGCCCGGGACGGACCGCGCCCTGCGGGTGGTCTACACGCCGCTGCACGGCGTCGGCCGGGACGTGCTGATGAGCGTGTTCGCCGCCGCCGGGTACGCGGCGCCGCTGGTCGTGCCCGAGCAGGCGGCACCCGACCCCGACTTCCCGACCGTCGCGTTCCCCAACCCGGAGGAGCCGGGGGCGCTGGACCTGGCGCTGGGCCTCGCCCGGCGCGAGGAGGCCGACCTGGTCGTGGCCCACGACCCCGACGCCGACCGGCTGGCGGTGGCCGTGCCGGCGCCGGTGGCCGGCGGCTGGCGGGCGCTGTCGGGCGACGAGATCGGGGTGGTGCTGGCGGACTGGCTCCTCGCCGGCGGTTCGGGCCCGGACCGGCTGGTGGCCACGAGCGTGGTGTCGTCGTCGATGCTGGCCCGGCTGGCCGAGGCCCGGGGCGTGGCCCACGCCGAGACGCTCACGGGGTTCAAGTGGATCGCCCGGGCCGCCCTCGACCAGCCCGAC
This sequence comes from Acidimicrobiales bacterium, assembly GCA_035693765.1. Taxonomy (GTDB): domain Bacteria; phylum Actinomycetota; class Acidimicrobiia; order Acidimicrobiales; family VFJN01; genus ZC4RG19. The sequence continues at coordinate 3,294 of DASSGC010000654.1, read as the reverse complement.
CTGCGGTTCGTGTACGGCTACGAGGAGGCCCTCGGGTCGTGTGTGGGCACGCTCGTGCGCGACAAGGACGGCATCACCGCGGCGCTCGCGTTCGCCGCGCTGGCGGCGACCGAGAAGGCGCGGGGCCGGACCGTGCTCGACCGGCTGGACGATCTGGCCCGCGCCCTGGGGGTCCATGCCACGGCGCAACGCTCGCTGCGGTTCGAGGGCCCGGACGGGGCCGCCCAGATGCGGGCCGCCGTCGACCGGTGGGCCGACGCCCCACCGGCGACGCTGGCGGGGGCGGCCGTCACCGGGGTCGAGGACCTGCGGCGGGGCCTGCGCCTGCCGCCCACCGACGGGGTGCTGCTCCGGGCGGGCGGTCGGCGGCTCATCGTGCGGCCGTCGGGCACCGAGCCGAAGCTCAAGTGCTACGCCGAGGCGGTCGTCCCCGTGCCGCCGGGGGGCGGGCCGCAGGACCTCGCGGCGGCGCGGGCCGAGGGCGCGGCGACGGTCGAGGCGCTGCTCGGCGAGGCGGTGGCGCGCCTCGGCTGAACGGGGGCGACCGCGACCGCTGCTCGGCGCGCCGGTGCCGCCGCCGGGCCCGTACCCGGGCGCGAGCGCAGAGTCAGGCCGTGCCGAAGAGGCGGTCGCCGGCGTCGCCCAGGCCGGGGACGATGAAGGCCCGGTCGTCGAGGTGCGAGTCCACCGCCGCGGTGACCACGCGGGCCACGAGGCCCGACGCCTCGATGTGCGCCAGGCCCTCGGGGGCGGCGAGCACGCACACGCCGGTCATCTCGCCCGCGCCCCGTGCCCGCAGCAGCCTGCAGGCGTGGGCCAGCGACCCGCCGGTGGCGAGCATGGGGTCGAGCACCATCACGGGGCGGCCGGCCAGGTCGGCGGGCACGGAGTTCATGTAGGGCTCCGGCTGCAGCGTCTGCTCGTTGCGGGCCACGCCGACGAAGGCCGTCTCGGTCTCCGGCAGCAGCCCGATGACGGCCCCGTGCAGCCCCAGCCCGGCCCGGAGCACGGGGACGACCAGGGGCGGCCGGGGGATGCGGATGCCGGTCGCCGGGCCCATCGGCGTGGTCACGTCGACCTGTTCGGTCTCGAGCGTCCGGCAGGCCTCGTAGACGAGCATGCGCGCCAGCGCGTCCATGGCCTGGCGGAAGGCTGCCCGCTCGGTGGTCGCGTCGCGCAGGCGGGTCAGCAGCCGCGCCGCGAGCGGGTGGTCGACGACGGTGAGCTCCATGGGGCCGCAGTCTCGCGGACGGGACGGGTCAGCCCCGCACGGCCGCGGCGAAGGACGCCAGCTCACGGCCGATGTCGCCGCCGCAGGGCTGGAACGCCACCTCGGTCACGCCCGCCGCGGCCAGGGCCTCGACCCGGGCGCGGACGTCGGCCGCCTCGCCGGTGAGCGTGAGGCCGGGGATGAGCGCGGCCGCGCCGGCGGCGAGCGCGGCGCGGTCGCGGTCGGACAGGGCGACGAGGTGCCCCTCGTGGGTCGCCAGGTGCCGCCGGTCGGGGGGCAGCGCCTCGACGGCCTCCCGCCACACCGTGCCGCCGGGCAGGGCGTCGACCGCGGCGGCGCCACCCCGCTCGTACAGGCCGTGCAGGGCGACCGCCACGGCGGGGCCCGCGGCCTCGACGACCCGCTCGCCGGTGGGCGGCTCGCCGGGGTCGAGCACGGTGCCGAACTGGAGCAGGGCGTGCCGGTGGCCGGCGGCGGCGGGGTTGGGCACGGCGGCCGAGAAGTAGCCGTCGCCCAGTTCGGCGGCGGCGGCTGTGCCCCGGGGCCCGTCGGCCGCCACGAGTATCGGCGCGTCGATCGGGCGGTCTGCGCCGTAGCCGGCGCCGTGGACCATGGCGATCGGCCGGCCCTCCCACTCGACCTCCTCGCCGCGCAGCAGGGCCCGGAGCACCTCGAGGTAGCGGCGCACGTCGGCCCAGCGCATGGCCCGCTGGCCGAGCACGTGGCGCCCGGTGAACCCGGCGCCGACGGCGACCGCCACCCGGCCCGGAGCGAGGTCGGCCAGGGTGGCGACGGCGGCGGCGGTGACCATCGGATGGCGCAGGCTCGGCACCAGCACGGCGGGCCCCAGGCCGATGTCGGTGGTGGCCGCCGCACACCGGGCGAGCGTCATCCACACGTCGTGGTAGAGGGCGGGCGAGTCGTACAGCCAGGCCCGCTCGTACCCGAGCGCCTCGGCCTCGGCGACGTGGGCGGGCGTGTCGAGCCCGGGGGGGAAGGCGGCGGACAGGGTGAGCGGCATCGCCGCGGAACCTAGTTGTTCCGCGTTGTTCCGCCCGCAGACCCTCACGCCGTGCCACGCCGGCGTGGGGATGGGGTGCCGCGCCGGTACCGTGCCGCCGGCACCCACCCGGAGGAGCGCCCGATGGTCGAAGCGAGATCCGCCCCCGCCGCCGCGGCCGGCACCGTGCGCATCGGTGCGGACGTCGAGGTGAACCGCCTCGGGTTCGGCGCCATGCGCGTGACGGGGCCGGGCATCTGGGGCCCGCCCGCCGACCACGACGCGGCCATCCGGGTGATCCGGCGGGCGGTCGAGCTGGGCGTCGACTTCCTCGACACGGCCGACAGCTACGGCCCGGAGGTCAGCGAGCGGCTGCTGGCCGAGGCGCTGTCGCCCTACCCCGCGGGGCTGGTCGTCGCCACCAAGGGCGGCCTGCTGCGGGACGGCCCCGGCCGGTGGCGCCCCGACGGCCGCCCCGAGCACCTGCGCGCCGCGCTCGAGGGCAGCCTGTCCCGGCTGGAGGTGGAGCAGGTCGCGCTCTACCAGTTCCACCGCCCCGACCCGGCCGTCCCCCTGGAGGACTCGGTGGGCGCGCTGGTGGCGCTGCGGGACGAGGGCAAGATCGCCCACATCGGCCTGTCCAACGTGACCGTGGCCGAGCTGGAGCGGGCGCAGGCGCTGACCCCGATCGCGTCCGTGCAGAACCGCTACAACCCCGACGACCGCTCGTCCGAGGCGCTCGTCGACGCCGCCGAGCGGCACGGGATCGCGTTCATCCCCTGGGCCCCGGTGGGCGGCCGGCCGCCGGGGCGCGGCACGGCCCTGGCCGCGGTGGGGCAGCGGCACGGCGCCTCGCCCGCGCAGGTGGCGCTGGCGTGGCTGCTGGCCCGCTCGCCCCAGATGCTGCCGATCCCCGGCACGTCGTCGGTCGCCCACCTCGAGGAGAACGTCGCGGCCGCCGCGCTCGCCCTCGACGGCGACGACCTGGCCCGCCTCGGGCGCTGACGGGCGAGCGGTCGCCCGACGCGGGCAGTGGCCGCCGGTCACCCGTCACCCTCCCGGG
>DASSGC010000653.1:0-6280 GCA_035693765.1 Acidimicrobiales bacterium | reverse complement strand
ACAGGTGCGGGCCAACGCGGCCGCGGTCGACTGGGCCCTCGGCGACGACGAGCGGCGCGCGGTCGACACCATCCTGGGCGACCCCCCGGAGCCGCCGGCGGGGTGACCGTCGTACGCGGCACGGTGCGGCACGGTGCGGTCACTACAGCTAGCGCCCAGGGAGGCTGGTGGTGGCCGCTGCCCGGAGGTCGGCCACGAACCCGTCCGCCGCCGGGGTCCGGCCCGCGGCGTCCGGCAGGGCCGCGAGCACCGCCCGGCCCGGCGGGTCGGGCGCGATGCGCCGGAGGGCGACCTCGGTGCCGAACCGGGCGGCCGCCATGGCGGGCACCAGGGTGACGCCGAACCCGTGGGCGACGAGCCCGAGCTTGGCCGTCCACTCCCGCACCCGCAGCGACGTGTCGGGGACGAACCCGGCGACCGCGCAGGTGGCGGCGAGCGCGGCCACGGCGTCGGGCAGGTCGGCCACGATCCACCGCTCGCCGGCGAGGTCGCCCAGGGCAACCGGTCCGGCCTCGGCCCGGGCCAGAGGATGGTCGGCCGGCATGGCCACCAGCAGCGGGTCGTCGACGAGGTGCACCAGCTCGACGCCGGCGCGCGGCCGCAGGTCACCCTGCACCTGGGTGCTCACCACCGCCACGTCGAGGACGCCCCCCTCGACCAGCGGCAGCAGGTGGGCGGTGGTGCCCTCACGCAGCGACAGCGCCACCGCCGGGTGGCGGGCGTGGAAGCGGGCGAGGGCCTCGGGCACCAGGGCGGCGGTGGCCGACGTGAGCGCGCCGACCCGCAACCGGCCGCCGTCGAGCGTGCGCAGCGCCACGAGCGCCCGCCGGGCGTCGGCGAGCTGGTCGATCAGCCGCCGGGCGTGCGGGAGCAGGTGCTCCCCGGCGGGGGTGAGGCGCACGCCGCGCCCACCCCGCACGAACAGCCGGCTGCCGCAGGCCCGCTCCAGCCCGGCCACCTGGCGCGACACGGCCGACTGGGTGTAGCCGAGCCCGCCGGCGGCGGCGGTGAACGACCCGCGCTCGGCCACGGTGACGAACGTGGTCAGCAGCACCGGGTCGAGCAGCGGCGCCGGTAGGCGCTCGGTCTCGGGCCCCACACGACCGACGATAGGCCCGTGCCGGCGCGCCGCGGTTCTGCGGGGGGCTCCCGGCGTGCCAGAGTCGTTGCATGCCTGGGGAGTGGGTGGCACTGTTCGGCCTGGACGGCGCGCGGTTCGGCGGCCTCGTCGGGGTCCTGGCCGCGGGCAGCGGCGGGATCATCGACATCGACCGGTTCGAACCGTCGTCGTGGCTGGTGGTCTTCACCGGCGTCGGGGCCCTGGCGGCGGTGCTGCTCGACGCCGTGTGGCGGTGGTCGCGCAGCGTCGTCACGATCGTGCACGAGGGCGGCCACGCCCTCATCGCGCTCGTCACCGGGCGGCGGCTGATGGGCATCCGCCTCCACTCCGACACGTCCGGCCTCACGTTGTCGGCCGGCCGGCCCACCGGCCCGGGGATGGTGCTGACCGCGGCGGCGGGCTACGTCAGCCCGTCGCTGGTCGGCCTCGCCGGGGTCGCCCTGCTGGCGGCCGACCAGGTCACGGTCATGCTGTGGGGCGGCGCCGGGCTCCTGATGGCGATGCTGGTGATGGTCCGCAACCTGTTCGGTGCCCTGTCGCTCGTGCTGACCGGCGGCGCGGTGGTGGCGGTGTCGCTCTACACCGCGCCCGACGTCCAGGCCGGCTTCGGCTACGCCATGACGTGGTTCCTGCTGATCGGCGCCGTGCGGCCCGTGACCGAGCTGTGGCGCCAGCGCCACCTGCCCGAGGGGCGGGGCTCCGATGCCGCGCAGCTCGCCCGGCTCACCCACCTGCCGGGCGCCCTGTGGATCGCGTTCTTCGCGGTGTCGAGCCTGGCCGCGCTCGGCGGCGGTGCCGTCCTGCTGCTCACCTGAGCGGCGCTACGGTCGGGGCATCGCCACCGACGACCCCACCACCGAGGACCCCACCACCGACGACCCCACCACCGACGACCCCACCACCGCGCTCCGCACGAGGTTCCGCGCCCTCCACGCCGAGGGCATCTTCGTGATGCCCAACCCGTGGGACGCCGGCTCGGCCCGCCGCCTCGCCAAGCTCGGGTTCCCTGCCCTCGCCACGACCAGCAGCGGGCACGCGGCCAGCCTCGGCCGGCGCGACCAGCAGGTCACCCGCGACGAGCTGGTGGCCCACGCCGCCGCGCTCGTGGCCGCCGTCGACGTGCCGCTGAACGTCGACGCCGAGCGGTGCTTCGCCGCCACCCCGGCCGGAGTGGGGGAGACGGTGCACCTGCTGGCCGGCACCGGCGCGGCCGGCGTGTCGATCGAGGACTACGACCCGCTCGCCGCCGTGGTCGAGCCGCTGGGCGTGGCGGTCGAACGGGTCGCCGCGGCCGCCGCGGCGACCGCGGCGCACGGGATGGTGCTCACCGCCCGGGCCGAGAACCACCTCTACGGGGCGGGCGATCTCGCCGACACGATCGCGCGGCTCCAGGCGTACCGGGCCGCCGGGGCGGACGTGGTCTACGCGCCGGGGCTGGCGGACCTGCCCGACATCGCCCGGCTGGTGGCCGAGGTCGACGCCCCGGTCAACGTGCTCGCCCTGCCCCACGGGCCATCGGTCGGCGAGCTGGGGTCGGTCGGGGTGCGGCGGGTCTCGACCGGTGGCGCGCTCGCCTTCGCGGCCTACCGCGCCATGGAGGCGGCGGCCCGCGAGCTCCTGGAGTCGGGGACCTCCACCTACGCCGCGCGGTGACACGACGTCACCGCTCGCGTCCGCGGCGGTGGGCCGGATGCGTGCGGTGGCCGTGGCGGGGCGGTCGGTGCGGGGGGACGCACGAATCGTGCGGCGACACTGGTGCCCGGCGCCTGGACGCTGCGCGATGATGGCCCGAACAGCTTGGGGAGGCGACACGCTCAGCCCGCGGGCCCGTCGGGGCCGGCGCGGACGTCGCCGGCCGGCCGCGCAGCCCCCTGCGCCGTCGGGCAGTGGGAAGGGACGAGCGGAGCGTGCGACGCATACCGATCAGGATGAAGCTGGCGGCGGCCCTCGCCATCCCGCTGGTGGCGCTGCTCGTCGTGACCCTCGTCGAGGTCGTGAGCATCTCGCGCCAGGTGGACGAGATCCACGACGAGACGCAGCTCGCCCGCGCCGCGGTCGGGCCGAGCGGCCTCATCACCCGGCTCCAGGACGAGCGCACGTGGGCCGCGGTCGAGCTGGTCGGCTCGGAGCAGTACGGGATCTGGGCCAGGACGCCCGACTACGCCCAGAGCCGCGCCGCGACCGACGAGGCGATCACGAGCTTCCGGGAGGAGATCACCCGGCGGGGCGACGCCGCGGTCGAGGCGTACGCCCCGGCGCTCGATGCGCTCGAGGGCATCGCGCAGATCCGGGCGGACATCGACGGCAACCGGGCGAACCACCCCGACTGGCACACGTCGGCCAACCGTGCCTTCGCCGACCCGATGTACATCCGGTACACGGAGCTCATCCGCCCGTTCTTCGACGCGACGGACGCCGTGATCCTGTCGATCGACGACCCGGAGCTGCGCCGGGGCGCCGAGCTGGTCAACGTCACCAGCCGCCACATCGAGCTGTTCTCCGACATGGCCCGCCACGCCCTGATCTCCGGCTCGCTGGACGGCGGCATCACGACCCGGGAGCAGATCGACGCGGCGGTGGGGCGCATGGTGGCGTGGCAGGAGGGCAGCGGCACCCTGGCGCGGGCCGAGGCGCCGTACGACCGGGTGGTCGCCCAGCACTACCCCCACGAGTTCATGGCCGCCTTCACCCAGATGTACGACTCGGAGATACGGGGCCAGACCTTCGAGCTCGGCCAGCTCTTCGCACCGCTCCAGGAGCCCGAGTCGGGCGGTCTGCAGGGCTTCCGGGTCGCGCTGGCGCGCGAGGTCAACGCGGTGGCCGACGACCTGAGCGCGTCGGCCGCCACCCGCGAGCGGATGTTCCTCGCGTTGGCCCTCACCGCCCTGGTGCTCGGCGTGCTGCTGGCCTGGCTGGTGTCGCGGTCCATCACCCGGCCGCTGCGCTCGCTGACCGCCCAGGCCAAGGAGATGGCCCGGCACCGGCTGCCCGCCGCGGTGCTCGACGTGCTCCACACGCCGCTCGGCGAGGACGTGCGCGTCCCGCAGGTCGCGCCCGTGGCGGTGACGGCCCGCGACGAGGTGTCGGAGGTGGCGTCCGCCCTCAACCGGGTCCAGGACACGGCGCTCGATCTGGCGGTCGAGCAGGCCGTGTTGCGGCGCAACATCGCCGACAGCTTCGTGAACCTCGGCCGGCGCAACCAGAACCTGCTCGTCCGCCAGCTCGACTTCATCACCTCGCTCGAGACCGTCGAGACCGACCCGGACTCGCTGTCGAACCTCTTCCGGCTCGACCACCTGGCCACCCGCATGCGCCGCAACGCCGAGTCGCTGCTGGTGCTCGCCGGCATCGAGCCCCCGCGCCAGTGGGCCGCGCCGGTGCGCATCAGCGACGTGGTGCGCGCCTCCCTGGGCGAGGTGGAGGACTACCAGCGGGTGGCGGTGCGGGGCGTCGAGCCGGCGACGATCCTCGGCTCGGCGGCGTCGGACCTGGCCCACCTGCTCGCCGAGCTGATCGAGAACGCCCTGACGTTCTCGCCGCCGGACATGGCCGTGGACATCCGCGGCCGCACGACGGCCGGCGGCGGCTACACGCTCGGGGTCATCGACGGCGGCCAGGGCATGGCCATCGACGCCATCGACGCCGCCAACCGGCGGCTGGCGGGGCAGGAGAGCTTCACCGTGGCGCCGTCGAAGTACCTCGGCCACTACGTGGCCGGCAACCTGGCGGCGCGGCACGGGATCGGCCTGCGGCTGGCGCCGAGCACCGGCGGTCGCGGCGTCACGGCCACCGTCGACCTGCCCGCGGAGCTCATCCACCGCGACGCGCTGGAGCCCCCGTCCGGCGGCGGGCACTGGAGCGCCCAGCTCGGCGCCGGCGGCGGGGGCGGCCTGCCCCGGGCGGGCGGGGTGCAGGGCCTGCCGGTGGCGGGCGGGGTGCAGGGCCTGCCGGGGGCGGGCGGGGTGCAGGGCCTGCCGGGGGCGGGCGGGATGCGCGGCCTGCCCGCCTGATCAAACTGGCCACGAGGCGTCCACTTCGGGCGCGACCATGGTCGGGTGCGCGCCGACCGACTCGTGGCCACCCTGCTGGTGCTCCAGGCGCGTGGCCGGGTCACCGCCGCCGAGCTGGCCGACGAGCTGGAGGTGTCGGAGCGCACCGCCCGCCGTGATCTCGAGGCGCTGGCCATGGCCGGCATCCCCGTGTACTCGCAGGCGGGGAGGAACGGCGGCTGGTCGCTCGTCGGCGGGGCGCGGACCGACCTGAGCGGGCTGACCGAAGACGAGGCGCGCACCCTGTTCCTGGTGGCCGGGCCGTCCTCGGCCGTGACGCCCGAGGCCAAGGCGGCGTTGCGCAAGCTGGTCCAGGCGTTGCCGGAGACCTTCCGGGCCGACGCCGAGGCCGCGGCCTCGGCCGTGGTGCTCGACCCGGCCCGGTGGGGGCAGCAGGCGCCCGGTGCGCCCCTCCACCTCGGCGCGCTGCAGCGCGCGGTGGTCGACGGTGTCCAGGTGGTGCTCGGCTACGCCGACCGCGAGCGCAAGGTCACCACCCGGACGGTCCACCCACTGGGCCTCGTGGCCAAGAGCGCGGTCTGGTACCTGATCGCCGCCACGGACGCGGGGTTGCGGACCTTCCGGGTCAACCGCGTGCGCTCCGTCGAGGTCACCGGTGACCCGGTGGTGCGGCCCGAGGGCTTCGACCTGGCCGAGGCCTGGCGCACGGTCGTGGCCACGATGGACGAGCGCCGCAGCGAGTTCAGGGCCGTGGCCCACGTCGACCGGGCGGCGCTCGGTTGGCTCCGCGGCGCCCTCGGCAACCGCATGACCGTCGGTGGGCCGGTGGACGACGAGCGGGTGGCGGTCGAGATCGGGGGCTGGTCGGCCGGGTCCCTGGCGTACGACCTGGCCGGGTTCGCCGACCACGTGGAGGTCGTCGGGCCGCCGGAGGTGCGGGACGAGCTGGCCCGGCTGGGCGCCCGCCTGGTCGAGCGCTACGGCTGAGACACGTCCCGTCGACATGACATCGAGTCCGGTCGGAATGACATCGTAACTGGACACTAGGTGTCCAGTTATTGGCGGCACGATGCGGGCATGACGCAGACATCCACTCCGATCATCGAGGCCCGGGGCCTCGTCAAGCGCTGCGGCGAGGTCGACGCCCTCG